>JBCDBC010000482.1:0-4862 GCA_039184535.1 Bacteroidota bacterium
TAAAAAACAAATAGCTCTGGGTTTAAACCCCGAGCTATTTGTTTTCTGATTACTTACCTATGAATTCGTTTCCTATCTCTTATGGAAGAATTTCTTCACTCCTTTATTTCCTTTCAGATCATCTACGATTACCACATAAATTCCCTCAGCCTGTTCTTTCCAATCCATTGCTACACTGGAAACTGACAAGGTATCTTTCTGGATCAAGGATCCCTGTAAATCCGTGATGGTATAACTGTAGGAAGAAACATTGGCTTCTTTTTCTATGATTAATGCTTGCCCCTGTTGGTCGTAAAAAGCGTTCAGTCCTTCCCAAATTTTCTCATCCAGAGAGGTAGTAAATACATAAGGGTATTCCATCCATTCTATTCCTCCTGGAATTAGTAAGTCCTGATTAAAGTCAAAGAAGGTGGCGTGTTCCTGATGGGATCCTCTTCCCCATTGTGTGGAGCAAGGAGTAGATACCCATGAAGGCTCCCAGTAGACTACTCCATCTCCTCCTTTGTCCATGACTTCCTGCGTCAGGTCTATCAGCCACTGCTTTTGAGCTGTGGGAGAGGCTGGTGAATAGGACGGATGCACACTGTTGATGATATTATTGGCTTGATCCTGGCTGCTGGTGGTCCAAATATATCCGGTCTCTACGACAATGACCTTCTTACCGGGGTAGAGGGTGTTCAGTCGCATGATCACTTCTCCCGTTTCTGGAATGGTAGTGGGTTGGTGCCAAGCCCAGTAATAGGACATAGCGATGATGTCAAAGTCTGTTACGCCATTACTTACGAATTCATCTACCCACCATTCTACCTCATCCGGATCAGCCAAATGAAGAGCTATCTCTATGTCAGCAGAAACGTCTCTCACGGCCTGTATGGCAGAGTTAAACAAGGGTGCATTACGTTTCCAGTCCAGGGTCCATGTCTGATTTTGTTCCGGAGAAAGGAGAATTCCTCTGTTGGTCTCATTCCCAACCTGCACCAGTTCTGGTAGTAAACCTTCAGCCTTGAGGGTATTCAAGGTACTGAAAACGTAATTATAGACGGAGTCCTGGAGGATCGGTAGATTATCTACTACGGATAGCCAGGCAGAAGGAATCACCTGCTTGGAAGGATCAGCCCAATTATCCGACAAATGGAAGTCCAGAAGGACATCCATATTCTGCTCCTTGGCCCTGTGAATGCTCTTCTTCACATCCTCCAGATCACTATAACGCTGGCCGCTATTCAGGCCATCATACCAGGAGGGCGTATGCCATAGCCTAAGCCTCACCAGATTATTTCCATGATCTGCAAAGATCTGGTAAAGGTCTTTTTCTTCCCCACTCTCCTTGAAAACTGCACCGCAGTCTTCCATTTCATTTACGTAGGACTGGTCAGCCCCAAACCAAAAATCCTGGCCGCACAATTGGCAGCCAGGATATATCATTAGCCCAAGTAAGAAGGCTATATATGCTTTTTTCATATCAGATTAGTAACCAGGATTTTGTACAAGGTTAGGATTAGCACCCAAATCTGGCGAAGGAATAGGATAGATATCTCTGAAACTTTCTACTGCCCTACCCTCTGGTACATTTCCTTTCCATGCCCACACATAGTTAGAAGCACTAAATTCTCCGAATCTGATCAGGTCAGTTCTCCTATGGCATTCCCAGTACAACTCTCTGGCTCTCTCATTTCTCAGAAATTCTAGACTTAGTTCTGCATCAGTGATGCCACCAGTTGGAGAACCGAAAGCACGAGTTCTCACTTGATTTACGTACTCCAATGCCTGGGCACGGTCTCCATTATCTCTCAGAATAGCTTCAGCAGCCATGAGAAGGAAATCGGCTAATCTAAACATAGGGAAATCAGTATCAGGGTGATCTGAATCTGATCCCTGTACACCGTCAGAGGTGATATTCTTGAACTTGGTTACTGCATATCCATCTGTGAAGAGAGAGATATCTGCTATATCCAAGTTTTGTCCTTCAGAGAAGAAAATCCCTCTATCATCAAAAGCAGTAGATCTGATCTCAAATGTGTAGTCTGGCTTATCCAGATAAAGGAGGATATGATAAGAACCTGTCTCTTGTATGATAATATTTCCTCCATCCTGAGAAAGCAGTCCATCACCAGCATTATCCCCCAGATTAATGGTCCAATCATCATTAGCTCTGAATTTCATTTCCCCAGCCTGTAGATCTACAAAGATCTCCATAGCTTCCTCCTCCGCATTCCATGTCATATCCGTATCCGCATCCCATCCTCTGGGCGTAGCAGTACCTATGATTCCCCACTCCGTTCTGTCAAGAGAATAAGTATTATCATTCAGGTTTACATTCATCTTATAAAGACCAGCAGCTTGAGTCTTAATGGTATCTCCAAACTGCTCCAGGGTACCGTCTGCTCCATTGTCTCCCAGGAATAAAGATAAGGAAGGGAAAGGCGTGATGAGGAAAGGACTATTATCTACCGGAAAATACTTATATCCTTCATATTCTCTGTTGCTGGCGGTAGAGGAAAGTGAAGTCTCTGTATTTCCCCCATCCCAACCTTGGTAAGCACCGGGCACATATACCTTAGGATACCTTACTGTATTCCCATCATTAGCGAGAGAAACTACGCCTCCCCCTTCAGGAAACTGCTCTACTAACTGACGAGTAGTTCTGGTACCTCCCCAGCCGGATACTACCCCTGAAGCATTAGGGTCCATATCTCCTCCTATCCCTGCACGTATGATAAAGGTCATTCCTCCCCATGTTCTCGTACTCACCCCATCAAAAGCTATAGGGAAAATGATCTCATCAGACAAGTGATTATCCGCCAAAAACAGATGAGAATATTCTGGTTCCAGCATATACCCAGCATTAATGATTCTCTCACAATAAGCGAGACAATCTGCGTTACGCGCTGTTCCCGTATACACTTCTGCATTCAGATAAAGCTTGGCTAGTAGTGCCCAAACCGCTCCTTTATCTGCTCTTGCGTATTCATTACTCCTTGCGTCAGCTATGTCATTCTCTATAGCTAAAAGTTCTGACTCTATATAGGAGAATAGCTCAGGTCCCTGAATCTGCTCAGGCAGGAAAGCGCCTACAGCATCTTCTTCCGTTACAAAAGGGACATTTCTAAACATGTCCAGGGCATGGTAGTAGCTAAGTGCTCTCAGGAATCTTGCTTCCGCTCTGAATCCCTCAATTTCTGCTTTGAGAGCGGCGTCTACCCCTCTGGAATCCAGTTTAGCATCTGTTGTTTCTCTAATAAACTCATTGGCCAGCGCTATCTGATAAAAAACTCTACTGTAAAAGGCAAAGATAAATCCATCATCTGCGCTCCACTCCTGCCAGTGAAAGTCCTTTATGGTTTGGTCATTCCAGCCAATGATAGCCTCATCTGTAGGGAGCTCCTGGTGGTACCAGAACCCTCTCAGGTACTGTCCGAATCCCTCGTCTATCCCTTCAATATCAGATTGGCCGGCGGGACCTTGCTGCCCACTGACTGCCAGGCCAGCATATATCTTGGCTAATACCTGTCGGTAAGATTCCGGACTATCATACACTACGCTAGCTGTGACTACATCTTCATCTATGGGTATAGTGTCCAGGTCGTCTACACAGGCGGTACTAAAGGCCATCAATAATGCCATTATCAGTACCAGGTTTAATTTTGAGTAGTAAGAACGTCTCATTTTTATGCTATTGTCATTTTTAGAATTCTACTGAAAGTCCTAGTAGCCATGTTACAGGCTTAGGGTAAATGTTATTGTCTATTCCTCCGAAGATCTCAGGGTCCAGTCCATCATAATCTGTTATCACAAACGGGTTCTGAACGGTGGCATATATTCTGGCAAACTTGGCCACATTGGCTATATTATTAAAGGAGTAGCCCATGGTAATATGATCAAACCTGAAGAAATCTGCTCTCTTCACAAAGTGATCACTAAAGGTTAAGCTAGACTGCTCTAATACATTCAGATCTTCCGCAGAGCGGTTTACGTTCCATAGAACACCTGTAGTTCCGAATATCCTGTTCAGGTAGCCCATGTCTGTCTGGACATTATTATATACATAATTTCCTATATTTCCTCGCCCTGCAAAGGTCAAATCAAAATTGTAAATCTTGATATTGCCAGAGAACCCATAAGTATAGTCGGCAGCTGGCTTCTGGAATCTGTACTTGTCCTGATCATTAATGATTCCATCTCCGTTTAGGTCTTCAAACTGATCTTCCAGCAAGTTCCCATCATCATCATACAGTTGCTTAAAGACGTAGAATGATCTGGGCGCGAATCCTACACTGTGAATCTGGATATTAGATCCTACCCCACCTGAGATTCCCCCTGTCAATACTCCTTCATAGTTAGGGTCATCTATGGCAGTCAGCTTAGTAATCTCATTCTCATTATAGGCTATGTTCACAGCCAGGTCTACCGTAACATTTTCTGTTTTCACAGGAGTAGTAAAAAGCGAAACCTCTACCCCTCTGTTTTCCATGTCTCCTACATTAGTGGTAACAAAGTTGGAGAGGTTGGTTCCTGCAGGTACAGGAATACGGTTTAGCAGGTCTGTGGTATTTCTCTGGTAAAGATCCACGGATCCACTCAGCCTGTCCTTGATGATGGAGAAGTCAAGGCCAAAGTTATAGGTCGTGGTTTCTTCCCAACGAATATTAGCATCATAGCCATTAGGCCTCAGAGTAGTAACAAACTCATTCCCAAACTGGTAACGAGCATTTTCAAACCCTACCTGATATCTAGCCAGGTAAGCGTAGAAGTCCCCTATTTCCTGCTGACCCGTAATCCCCCAGCCTGCTCTTAGTTTCAGGTTGTTAAAGGTGTTATTATCATTATCTAACAACTTAACTGCTAAGGCTGCTGCCGGGAAA
>JBCDBC010000483.1:0-4861 GCA_039184535.1 Bacteroidota bacterium
CCGATGCCTAACTCCCGCTACAAAAATCTGGTAGATATACTGGATGAGTTGGCCATTACAGATGCCCCTAAATATGCGATTGATCTGAGGAAACGATAGAGTGATTCTCGGGTGAATGCAAAAAAAACAGAGGAATCATACACATGATAGCTCTGTTTTTCCCTTTCTGTCTCTGGCGAACAAAAATGAGAAGGTCGTCTATTGGAAAGCTATGGCCTAGATCCCATTTGACCCTACAGCCAATCTGCCTCCAGCCCAGCAGGGATGACGGGGAAAGTCTTGGTGTAAAATTAATTCATAAGATTTCCCTAAGCGGCGAGAAGCCCTGATCATGATCAGGGCCAACAGCTACACTTTTTCCGGCTCCAGCGGAGCCTTATTTCCTTACATGCCCGCAGGGCAGCATCCAGCAGGTCTCCATAGGAGCCCAACTAACAAAAGAAATAAAGATTCTATTAATCATTATCTGATCCATTCCGATTGACTGAAAGAGGTATCTCATACAAATGGAAAGTCAGATTTACCCATTTTTCCAATTCCTTAGTATATTCACTACTTATAACTATTGCTCTAACGGATGCCCGACGATAAAGATATAGACTGGAAATCTCTATTGAATGAAATAGAACGCTCCAAATGTGTACTCATCATAGGACCAGACCTGCTCACCCGAAAAGGTGAGCCCTCTTTTCAGCAGCAGCTGAAAGCCTACCTGGAAGAAAAACTGGAGCGGAAAATGCCTTACTATTCTGAGGACGAATTTTTCTCTTTTGAAACTACGCGGCAGAAAAGGACCACCTACAATGAGATAGAAGAATACTTCCAGGAGAAAAAACCGGAAACCATCCATAAAAAGCTGGCAGAAATTCCTTTTCACTTGATCCTTAACCTCAGCCCTGACCTCAGGATGTGGGATGCCTTTAAAGAAAAAGACTTCTCGCATAAATTCGCATTTTACAAGAAAGGAGTAAATCCAGAACCTGTAGAACCCCCTACAGGATCAGTACCCTTACTATATAATCTATTGGGGGCAGTAGAAGATAAGGAAAGTAAGGTAGGAGATATAGATTCATTGATTTTTAGCTATGATGATCTTTTTAAATATCTCTCTAGTATTTTGGGAAGTAAGGATCTGCCTGATGAATTACGCACAGCCTTGCAAGAGGCTAATCACCTGGTCTTTCTTGGAATTCAATATGAAAAATGGTATTCCAAGCTTTTGTTATGGATGCTAGCCATAGATAAGGAAAAGGCTACCACTGATAAACCCATAGAAGCTTCCCTTAGGGTAAACATTGCAGGAGAGCTGGAACATTTTTATAAGGAGCATTTTAAGGAGATCAAGTTTGTAGAGCGGGAAGCAGATGCCTTTGTAGATCAATTATACTTGAAGTGTCAGGAAGCCGGCATATTAAGAGTAAGTGGAAAAGAGTGGAAATTTGATCTATTAAAGCAGGTAAGTCAGGCCATAGCAGCAAATAAGCCAGAGGAAGCCTTGCAGATTTTGCAGGAATATATTTCCATTTACAGGAAAGATTTACTCAGTGAGGTATCCCTATTACAGGGCCGACAGAGCGGATTGCGTACAGATGTCATGAGTAATGTGCTGTCTTACCAGCAAGCTGATATACAACAGTCCAAAATCAATAAAGCCATCTTGAGTCTGGCAGAAAAAGCCCTACAAGCTAGCATATCATGAAAAGAAGATATCCAGGCATAACTCCTTTCAGGAAAGAAGACCAAGCCATCTTCTTTGGGCGGGATACAGATATACGCCAGCTCAGCCGCCTCATTAAGCTGGAACCTACTGTGGTGCTAAGTGGCAAGTCAGGTTTGGGGAAGTCCTCCCTGCTGAATGCGGGCGTTATGCCTAAACTGGAATTGGAAGGATATGAAACGCTTTCCATCCGTTTAGGGGCTTTTGATGAAAAACTGAGGGAGAATCCCACTTTTTCCACCCCAAGAGATAATCTCTTTATTAAGCTCAGAGAAGATGAGAAGAGTAATGATGCTTCCCATAAGCTCACAAAGCTTAGCTCCTTTGAAGAGAGTCTGTGGGTGCAGGCAAAGAAAAAAGAACTTCTAAACCCTCTTAAAAAAGGATTGGTCCTGGTACTGGATCAGTTTGAAGAATTATTCACCTGGTCGTCTGATGAAATCTTGGCATTCCGGCAGGAACTGGCAGAGCTAGTCAATGCGGATATGCCCAAAAGAATAGCAGAAGAGTTAGATGCTCACTTAAAAGCTGATCAGAGTTTTCTGTCAGATGCTGAATATGAAGCCACGTATGCTCCCCTGCGGATAAAAGTAGTTATGGCTATTAGAGCTGACAGGCTCTCCCTCCTAAACCAGTTAACAGATGTCCTACCCGGCATACTGAAAGAAACCTATGACTTAAAGCCTCTTGACCTTAACCAAGCCAGAAGTGCCATCACCCTACCAGCTCAGCAAAGCGGAGCCTTTCTTTCTGCACCTTTTCAGTATGAAGAAAGTGCCCTGAATGAAATACTTTCCTTTTTGCAGGATGATTTTCACCAGAGAATAGAGTCCTTCCAGCTACAGCTCCTCTGTCAGTATGTAGAAGAAGATCTAGCCCCTAAGAAGAGGCGTGCTGAAGTTGGAATGATAAAGCAGGCAGACCTCCCCGAGCTGGAAAGCATCTTTGGGACTTATTATGAGCGGCAGATAAAGGCCATTCCGGTAGGACCAGAAAGGGATAATGTCAGAAAGCTCATAGAAGAGGGACTTATTTTTGAGAAAGAAGAAAGGAGGCTGACGCTCTTTCAGGGTGTGATAGAACAGGAGTATGGGATCTCCGAAGAGCTACTAAATAAACTGGTAGCTACCCGCCTGGTACGGGCTGAACCCCTGGCGGAAGGAGGCTATGCTTATGAAGTGTCCCATGACACCCTGGTACCTCCCATCCTCGAAGCCAAGAAAAAACGGAAACTAGCGCAGCAAAGGAGACGAATACTCCTTGGAGGCCTGTTAGGAATAGGACTCATCATAGGTCTTGCTTTTCTGGTAGTATGGATTAATCGGCAAAGACTAGAAGCTGTAGAGGCAAGAGCAGAAGCAGATTCCCTGAAATTGGTAGCAGAGAAAAACCTCATAAAAGCCCTTACTTCTGACAGCATAGCCAAAGAAAGATTAGTGCAGGCACTATTTTCAGATAGCATGGCCAGAGTTAATGCCAGAGAGGCCATTTTTGCGCAGCAGGAAACAGAAAAACAGTTAACAGCCCTGCAACTAGCTAATAGGCAGAGGGTAACAGAGCTAGTGAAGCAAGCACCTGAAAGACTTAGACTGTTGGAATACGAAGAAGCTCTTCGCTTGGTACACGATGCTCTGAGCATAGAGGCCAACTTTGACCCAGAACTGAGGAAAGTGACAGCAGAGTTGATTTACTTTTATACAGAAGCAGAGAAATCTCATAAAGTGTGGTGTATCTATGAGGTAGCTATGAAAAAGGTAGGGGTTAGTCGCTCAGTAGGAATCGTGCTGGACAGCTTACAGCAATTAAAAGATTTTCTGCCAGTTCTAGCAGAGAAACATACTTTGGATACCCTTGCATTAAAGTATTATCCAGATATGGTAAGGATAAAGGGAGGAGCCTTTATTATGGGTAGGGATTCTTTGCGAGATTCAAGTGTAAATAAGTATTCCTATTTTAATTTTAAGGATGAGACACCTGCCCATGTGGTAATGATAGATGATTTTTCATTGGGTAGAACAGAGGTAACAGCTTGGCAATACAGGTTGTATTGCGAAGCTAAGGATATTAGCATGGCATATTCTCCTCCCTGGAGGCATCAAGGAGACCATCCTATAGTAAATGTAAACTGGTATCAGGCAGCCGCTTATACAAATTGGCTTTCAGAAAAAAAGGGCTTTATTCCTGCCTATAATCCTGATGACTGGATGTTAGATAGTTTATCTACCGGCTATCGGTTACCTACGGAGGCAGAGTGGGAGTTTGCTGCTGGGGGAGGGTGGAATGGTAGGAGTAGTACTGGCTATAGATATTTCACTTATGCAGGCTCAAATAGGCTATTAGAGGTAGCTTGGTACGCTGAAAGTAAAACTGATAAAGTAGGAATTAGACTTCCCAATCAGCTGGCTTTATATGATATGTCAGGTAATGTAATGGAGTGGTGCCATGACCGTTATGATAAAGACTACTACCAAGCTTGTCAGATAAAGGGGGTAGTCCATAATCCAAAAGGGTTATTAAATGGAGATACGCGAGTGGTTCGTGGAGGGTCCTGGAGGGGCGCAGTAAACTTCTGTCGTGTTGCCTACCGTGATGACTATCCTATCTCCAGTCAGGCTACGGATGTGGGTTTTCGCGTCTCTCGGTACTAGTATTACCCTCTCGTTCTTTTACCCTTTTACCCTCTTCACGCCGGAGGCGTGACAAAATTTTTTTGGGTTATTTTTAATACAGTATTATGTCAGGATTTTTAACCAGCTACCTACCATACGGCCTATTTCATCTGTTTTTTCTGCCAGGATTATAGTTCCTCTCTTTCCTGGACAGGCTATTTTTTATGATGAGGCGCTCGAATCGCAGCTACCGCAGGATTTGAAGCGGGGACAAATTCTATAAATACATGTAGAGACACAATGCAGTGTGTCTCTACTCTGGATAGGGTATAAGTGTGTATCCTCTTTCTATCAGACAAGTTAGCCACAATTAGATTTCGCCCCGTACGGGACTTTCGGCAACCCATGCTTTATGCTACCAGGATGTTAGCCCTGGCGGGCTTCATGGACAGACTACTCTTTATGCTGATGCTCCCGAAGCACAGCTACCTTCTAGCGGATACTGACCAGTGTTTCTTACCAGCGACTAAAGTCG
>JBCDBC010000484.1:0-4855 GCA_039184535.1 Bacteroidota bacterium
AGTGCTTTATTTGGAGAAATGGGATTGGCCCTGGCTGCTGTAGCTATGGGAATCCTAACGCCTTATGTAAACTTGTTAAGTGTGGGAGTGATGAGCTATTTCCTGGCCAGTTCTCCCTCAGAGCAGCTAAAAAAAATAGGGGTTCAAATCATCAAAAACCCCCTTATCATTGCTTGTACTGTTGGATTAGGATGGAATGCGCTGAGAATCCCCTTTCCTTTTCTCCTGCAAGAATCACTTACTGTTTTGAGTAGAGCGGCTCTGCCTATGGGCCTACTTTCAGTAGGAGCCGCCTTATCCCTACAGTCTATTTCCGGTCAGCCACTTTCCATCATTTTATCGAGTTGCCTAAAGCTAATGGCCCTCCCCTTCCTAGTCATCTTAATAGGAAACGGATGGGCTGTAGACCCATCCGTCCTGCAAATTTGTGTCATCTTCACGGCCATCCCCTGCTCGGTATCCTCTTATATACTGGCCACCCAGCTAGGAGGAGATGACTCATTGATGGCAGGCATCATCACTATTCAAACTCTTCTTGCCATCCTGAGTATGCCGTTTATCCTGTCCTTTCTCTAGCGAGAAATGAACAACTCTATTCTTCTGTTCTCTTCTCTTCCTACCGCGGTATCATTATCTCCGGTGTTCTCAGAGGCTGCACGTCCTTCAAAGCTCATTCTTCCAGCTGCAACTCCCTTGTCTATCAGTCTTCTGTAGATACACCTAGCCCTGATTTCTGAAAGGGTGATTCCCGTTCCATCCTGATACTTTCCATCATAGGCTTCCCTTTCCGTACCATCTATATGTCCTACAATTCTTAGCGTAGCATCTGGATAGGCTTCCAGGATTTTCGCAAGCGCTTCCACAGATGGATAACCAGCGGGATTCAAATGTGCTTCATTCAACCCAAATCGGGTATTATCCATAATAAACTTCATAGCTCCACCATCTCCTCCATCAGGACTGCTTAGGAAGTCAGCAATCTTTCCTGCCATACTTCCGGAAACAAATCCTAATGCTGCTGCGTCAGGTCCTAACGGTTTCAGGTCAACAGGTGCTTCACGATAAGTAGTGCTGTCTACATCTATGGAATCTGCCCCTACTGCATCCAATTCTGCATCTGCGTCTGCCTCTTCACTATCTTCCAGCGTATCTACAGGAACTACTACGCCTGAAGGAGAACTATTCTCAGTGGCACCGGGGTTAATGCCCACATCTCCTGATCCTGTTCCGCATGCTCTCATTAGTAACCATATTAATAGCAACAGCAGTAGCAATAACAACAACCATCTTAGCCATGCAGGGAATCCTCTACCAGATTTTTCCTCTTCCTCATAGGATCTGGTAGTACCTCCCGTGTCTGCGGTGGAGGCTGCTCCTGTTGCAGCTCCTACTGAAGCGGCTTCTGTTTCTACTTCTGCTGTGTCAGTCGTTACTTCCGCATCCCCTGCTACAACTCCTGCTGCACCAGCATCTGCCTTGGTATCACCTTCTGCCGTACTTAGACCTGCCGAAGCTGCCCACAGCGGTAAGGCTCCCAAAAATCCGCCAAGGAATCCTTTGGCACTATCTTCATTTTCGTAGAATCCACTTCTGCCTAATTCTTCTCCACTAGGTCCATAAAGGACATAATAGTATTTGCCATCCTGCTCTCTCAGTTTATAGCTTCCTTGCGCATCACTAAAGGCAGCAAAACGCTGCATGGCGGTATCTCTTTCTGCGGCAGAATCATATCCAGGGCTGTAGTAAGCTGCATTTCTATCATCTCCGTACAGAAGGAAGTAATATTTTCCATCAGCTTCTGACTGGTAAGAATAGTATCCAGGTGTCCCTGCACTTCCCCATCTGCTAATGTCATAATCATCTGAGTCTACAAATCCGTAGATAGCAGTATCTCCAGCGCTTACTGTTCCACCTCCTCCTCCAAGGTCTACTCCATAAGAAGCAGCATAGGCAGGAAGTGCCGCCATATACCATCCCTGGAATTTATTTGCCTCTCCTTTACTATTGAAGGTTCTACTTCTAGCTATCTCCTGCCTGTTCCCAGCTTTTAGTACCCAGTAGTACTTCCCGCCTTCTTCTACTAACTGATATCTTTCCGATAATCCCCCATTCTTAATGACAGAACGGACTCCATTATCACGACCAGATGCAGATGTGTAGCCTTCACTGAAGAATAGGGCCTCTCCATTCTCATCATTCAGATGGAAATAATATTCTCCGTTTTTGTCGCTCTGAAAGGTTTCAAAACCAGGCTCGCCTGAAGTAGATGCTCTACTGAAGTCATAAGTATCTATGTCTTTTCCAATAGTACCTGCTGCAGCTAAGAGAGGTATTCCTGCAAAGGCTCTTTCTTCATCGGTCAGCTCATCTTGCTTGTCCAGCTCTACACCTTGTTCGGCAGCTACTCCTGGGAGTCGACTTCTCATCCATATGATGCCCTTTTCTGCATCTTCCCTACTGCCAAAGTTCCTACTTCTGGCTATCTCCTGTCTATTGCCTGCTTTTAATACAATGTAGTATTTCCCCCCTTCTTCCTTTATTTCATATCTCTCTGCCAGTACTCCGTTTTTGATGACTGACCTGATACCATTATCTCTGCTACGTGGGGCTGTGTACCCCTCACTATACCACATGGCATTTCCTCCATCATCATTATAGTGGAAATAGAATTCTCCATCATCCTCATTCTTAAAGGACTCAAACCCCGTTTGTCCTGAGGTAGATAGCCTATCAAAGTTATATGAGTCTATGTCTTTTTTGGCAGATATGAGCGCTAAGCCGGCAAAGGCTCTTTCTTCATCCGTCAGCTCATCCTGCTTATCCAGTTCTACTCCCTGCTCAGCAGCTACTCCTGGAAGGCGGCTTCTAAACCAAATGATAGATTTCTCTGCTTCTTCCCTGCTCCCAAAGTTTCTACTTCTAGCTATTTCCTGTCTGTTTCCAGCTCTAAGAACGACATAATACTGTCCATCCTCTTCCTTGATTTCATATCTCTCCTTCAGTACCCCGTTTTTGATCACTGACCTGATGCCATTATCTCTGCTACGTGGCGCTGTATAGCCCTCACTATACCACATGGCATTTCCACCATCATCATTGTAATGGAAGTAATGCTCTCCATCTTCCTCATTTTTGAAGGATTCAAAACCGGTTTTTCCAGAGGTAGAGGCTCTGTCCAGGTTATAGCTGTCTATGTCTCTGGCTGATTTAGTTTCTGCTTCTGGAGCGATAGCTGCTCTCTCCACATCCAGGGTAAATGTCTCTGTCTGCGGAAGGGTTACACTATACTCTGTGGCATAAACCGGGAATCTTCCAATTAACCAGAGGATGGCATTCTCCGCCTCATTTTTACTGCTAAAGTTTCTACTTCTGGCTATTTCTTGTCTGTTACCTGCTCTGAGAATGAAATAATACTGTGCTTCATCCTCCTTAATTTCATAGCGGTCTCTTATGACACCATTTCTAATAACTGATTTGATTCCGTTATTTCTTCCCCTGCTGGAAGAATAGCCTTCACTGTAGAGAAGTGCTTTGGCGTCTTCATCATTTAAGTGGAAGTAGTATTCTTTATTATCCTCATTTCTGAAGGACTCAAATCCCACATCTCCAGAGCTGGAAGGTCTCGTGAGAATGTATTGATTTACTTTTCTGGGTTTGCTGGGCTTTACAAATCTTTCTGCATAGGTAGGCACTTCCAACACCATCTTATCTATGATCTGCTGAGCCTCCTGAACAGAACCAAAAGGTTTACTTCTGGCTATTTCCTGACCATTCGAGGCCTTAATGATGAAGTAAGGGTTTCCTTCTGAGGTGATAATTTCATATTTGTTTGCCTTGCTTCCGCTCTTGATTACCGTTCTGATTCTTCCGTCTCTTCTAGAAGCGGTAGGGAAAGATCTACCAAATAATATGGGCGCCCCGCTTTCATCATTGTAGATGAAGTAATACAGGTTTCCATTTTCGTCCTTTATACGCTCGAAGCCCGGCTGTCCGGACTGAGAGGTCAAGGTAAAATCGTATAGAGTAGCTATATCTATATCTCTGGGAGGAGCCTTAACCACTCTTCTTCTCCTAGAAATGAACTCCACATTAAACTCCTCATTCGCGCTAGCATCATCCTGAATAGACCTAATGGCTTCATTCACCTCTTCTTCAGACTCAAACCCTACACTCTCTACCAAGGTCTGCCCGCCGTTAGATATTTGAAACTTAAATGTTTCTCCTTCGTCAAACTTGGTATAGTTAGCCTCCTCTCTTAGAGACTCGATCAAGGTTCTTATAGCATTAACACAGTCGTCTCTATTAGCAAAATCAGCGCTAACCAAAACAGGGTCATTATTTTCAGTAACTAATTGAAAATTAAATTGCCCACCTTGTCCAGCCTGAAACATTTGAAATTTCATGGGTTGATGTTTAGTTCAGGTTATATATTGGGATTAAAATATATCCACTTTTTTTTGAAATACCTGAATGTTTGATGATTTTGGTCATTCTAAGTCACATAAATTCTGACAAAATTGTAATTACAGTTAAGTAGCTAATTTTGAACCCGATATACACAGAGAAACAGAAACTCATGAGGTGGTGGATAGCTGCATTTCTACTGCCGTTACCTTGCTACATCTCCTATGGCTTCTACCAACAGGCTTTCCTGAATAGTCCCTTCGGTGATCAGCATATGCCTACCTTTGCTTTGGGCTTATTCATGATCTTCATGTGGAGCTTATGCCTGTATCCTTTCTTTGTGGTACTGGAAACCATTATCAACCAGGAAGGCATTTTCTTTAGACTTACTCCCACACATAATCAGTTCAAAAAAATTAGCTGGGATGACATTTCCTCTGTAAAGATTGAT
>JBCDBC010000485.1:0-4853 GCA_039184535.1 Bacteroidota bacterium
AGGAGATCCGTTTTATTAATGATGAAAACCACAGGGATATGGTAGGCCAGGGCAGTGGTAATAAATCTGTCAGCAAATCCCCTGGAAGTCTGCGGTTGCTTTAGGGTAAAGATGAATACTGCCTGGTCAATGTTGGCCGCCAGGATGTGAACCTTCCGGCTATGAGCTATGGCTTTCCTGAGAATAAAATTCTGTCTCTCTTCTATTTTGGTGATGATGCCTATTTCCTCTTCCTCCTTCTTGCTGAAATATACATGATCCCCCACTGCCACAGGATTAGTAGTATTAAGTCCGGCTATTCTGAATTTACCTCTTACCACACACTCAACCAGCACACAATCATCACTCAGAACCCAATTTCGGGAACCGGTAGTTCTCATGACCATGCCGCGTTGTTCTGACATAAAGGTTTCAGTAGAATTCAATGCCTATGAAGTAGCAAAGTCTTAAGGGGAAAATCAACTAATGCGGTAGGTCTGTGGGATAATTTGAGGGGATACGTGACCTTTTACGAAAAGGGATATCAAAAAATCAGCCCGTCTGAAACAGACAGGCTAACTCATGAAGTTGGCTTATTAAACTTAAACTCGTAAATAAACAACGTTGGAATTGTCTGTTTAGGTATGCTAGTTCCAGATTTTATGGAAAAAAATTTCTTCCAGGTCATTTATCAGCCTCACAGGAGCAGAAACGCCTGATTGATTGGCAGATCCTGCCCCAAAAATACTAAAGGTACGAACTGATTCTTTAGGAAGAAGGTTGACTGGAAGGTAGGAATCTTTTGCAACGTTAACTTTCACAAAGTGCTTTTGATAAGCAGTATGTGTAAAACCAAATGTATAATCTCCCGGAGGTACATCCAGAGAAAAATTTCCTCTTGAATCTGTATATGTACCTACCTGGAGTTCCCAGATGGTAACACGTACTTTGGAAAGAATTTCCTGTGAGTTGGCATCATTTACGCTACCGCTTATGCTAAAGGTCGCCTGAGAGAAAACCGCGAACGAACAGATCAAACAAATGAGGAAAACAATGTACCTTCGATACGTTTCCATAAACTGATTTAAGTGTGTGATTTCCGGTCTTTGTTGTTACGTATCTATGGAATATCTTGTTTCAGTAAAGCAATTCCAGCTTTTGGTTTTGAGCGAGTCTATGAAGTTTTCTCTACCAACTGATGGAAAAGCTCTATCAATTCCTAAAATCTTCATGTCAAACACATGGAGTTAGGTATTTTGGGCTTAGCTGCCAGAACTGTATTTATTAGCATTCAATCACTCAATCTACCCTAGATATGAAAATTGGGAAAGATGATCCTATTTTGATCATAGGGGCCTCCTTAAGTGGGCTCACCACGGCTGTGGCTCTCAGACATTACGGCTATAAAAATGTGCACCTATATGAAAAGAATCCCTCCCTAACTGAGGCAGGAGGTGTATTATTCCTGGGAGCTAATGCCATGCATAGCTTGAAGAGCCTTCAATTAGCTGAAAGGGTGTATATCAGAGGAGGCGAATGGAACAACTATAAGCTGAAATGGAAAAATGATAAGGAGCTGAAGTCTTATACTTTCTCTCATATCAAAGAAGAAACGGCCTTTTTACCCCTAAGTATTCCCCAGCAGTCTTATCAGGAAGAGCTAATTTCCCTTATCCCAGATGAATACATCCATACAGGTAAGGAGTTTATTTCCTTTACAGCCAGAGATAAGGCTGTAGAAGCTCATTTTGCAGATGGAGATACGGTTCAGGGGAGTTTGTTAATAGGCACCGACGGAGCGGATTCCAGGGTACATCTGCAGTTGATGGGAGAAAAGAAGAGAAAACCTATTAGCAGGATACATTATCAGGTGATTATTCCTGATGGACATATTAATAGCCTGAGTAATATCCCGCGTAATGAGGTATTGGAAATCATAGGTCCGGGAAAAGGCTTCCTCCTGGCACCTTTGCAACATAAAGACTGGGTATGCCAGCTAAGTGTAGAAGGAAGTATAGTCTTGCCTGAAGGAGCTAGAAAAGAGAACTTTAGTCAGGCGTTTAATAAATGGCCTGAACCCGTGGAAACCATACTCATTAGCATAGATCCTTCCGCCTGGCATAGCTTTCCAGTCATAGACCAAAAGATTCCCCGTAAATGGAATGACAATAGGGTAGTGCTAATAGGGGATGCGATACACCCCATTCCTCTCAACTGGCACATGGGCGCTGACTTATCCATAGAGAGTGCTGTATTACTGGGGAGACTGTTGGCAGAAGAAGGTAATTTGAAAAGAGCCTTCAGGCAGTTTGAGAAAAAGCGGGTAAGCAGGGTAAAGAGTTTCCAGAAAGCTTCAGCCAGTAGAGGTTCCGTCATGTACAGTAAGAATCCACTGAGCTGGTTCTTAAGAAATGCCATAGTTCCCGCTCTTCCTGCAGAAAAAGGATTCTCAGCACTGATGAAGCTAAATAAAGGAGATTACTACGAAGGGAAATAGGCTGTACTACATGGGGTCTACATCTATCATAATCCTCATGGTTTTCTTGGGTGCTCGCTGATAATACCTGTCTATGGTTTCATACAGGATTTCTCTTACTTTTTTGACAGAGAAGTTTTTGGAAAGCTTTAGTAGAAACTGCATCCTATACATATTTCTTAAGCGAGCTATTAAGGCATAATCAGGTCCCAGAAGCTGATTTGAGAAGTGGGGAAAGAGTAATTTCTGAAGGCGTACACTTTCTGTTTCCAGAAATCTCCTGTCCTTATGTCTGATCTCTATCCTTATCAGCCTTTTATAAGGAGGATAGTTTAGCTGCTGCCTATGATGGAGTTCCGGATAGTAAAAGTGTTTGAAAGGCTTATCCAGTGCCTGAAGCACAGCATTTTCTGGCATCATACTTTGAATGATTACTTTCCCCTTTTTATGACTTCTTCCTGCTCTCCCACTTACCTGCTTCATTAATTGATAGGCATGTTCATGGGCCCTGAAGTCTGGAAAGCTCAGTAGGTTATCTGCGTTAATGACTCCTACCAGGGTAACATTCTCTATGTCTAGCCCTTTGGAAACCATTTGGGTTCCCACTAATACCTGGATTTGTTGGTTCTCAAATCTTTGGATGATCTGTTGATAGCCAAACTTGGTTCGGGTAGTATCCAGGTCCATTCTTTCCACCTGAAAGTCAGGAAAGTGATAGGCCACATCTTCTGCAATTTTTTCAGTACCTGTCCCCGCCCTCTTGAGGGAATAGTGATGGCAATTATCACATTTATCTACTGTAAAATTGGTGTAGCCACAGTAGTGGCAGCGCATATGGTTTTTCTCCTTATGATAGGTCAGGCTGATATCACAGTTTATACACTGAGGCACATGTCCGCAGTTCTCACAAATGAGGTAGGGAGAGTACCCACGTCTGTTTTGGAAAAGAATGACTTGCTCTTTTCGTTGAAGCGCTTTAGCTATGCTATTATAAAGCGGTAGAGATAAAATTCCTTTGGTTAATTTCTTTTTTCGCTGGATCCTCATATCCACGATTTCCAGCTCTGGCATTTCTCTAGCTACTGCTCGTGTGGGTAGCTCAGTGAGATAGTACTTTCCCTGAATCGCATTATGGTAGCTTTCAAAGGAAGGGGTAGCAGACCCCAGAATGACAGGTACTTTTTCCTGTTTTCCATAATATACCGCTACATCTCTTGCATTATACCTGGGAGCAGGATCTTGCTGTTTATAAGAACTATCGTGTTCCTCATCCACTATGATAAGGCCGAGATCTGAGAAAGGTAGGAAGATAGAAGACCTAACGCCTATCACTACATCCTGTTCCCGCTTTTGTACCTTATGCCATATTTCTACTCTTTCGTTATCATTGAACTTGGAATGATAAACTCCCACCGTATCTCCCAACTCACTTTTTACTCTATCAATGATCTGTTTAGTAAGCGTAATTTCCGGAAGGAGATATAGGACCTGTTTCCCTTCATTTAGGACGTCTTTAATCAGTTCTATATATATATGTGTCTTCCCACTGCCTGTTACGCCATGGAGTAGAATGGTAGGTGCTTCCTGCCCTTCCTTTAATGCATTTATTTTTGTGAGAACGTGTTGCTGTCTTTCAGTAAGGACTATGTCTCTCTTTTTGGGCTCATATCCATAGAATGCCAGTCTGTCTATCTGTACCTTTTCCTCCAGAATAAAGCCGGCTTTTACCAGCGACTTGACCACATGGGGTCCTAGAGATAGCTCTTTAAGAGTCTCACTTTTAGGTACTGCTTTTTCCTGATAGAAAGCTGACACTATTTTAGTGAATAGGTTTTCCTGAGATACTTGCCTGGCACTGAAGGAATCAAAAGCTTCTTTCAGCTTTTCTTCAGCGGTAAATTCAGGATGCAGGCGCAAATAGGTTTTAAACTTGGGCTTATAACGTTGTTCAGCTTCCTCATAGAGAATGATGAATCCCCTACTTTCCATGGCTTTTAACTTAGGGTAGGGATTAGTGATATTCCATAAAGCGCTTACATCCTGAAAATTTAAAACAGGCTGAACACTAAGCTGTTCCAGTAGTAGATACGCCTGATTAGGGAGGTCCATCTTCTCCCAATCTAGTCCCGGACTCATTTCCACCCTTAGAGAGCCTTCCGGTTTCAGCCCTGCAGGTAGGGAAGCTTTGAAAACGTCTCCTTCAGTACATGAATAGTAATAGGAAATCCACTCAAACATAGCCAGTTGAGGAGCAAAAAGTATGGGCGTAGTATCTAAAATCTCGTCAATAGGTTTTAACTTACGGAACTCCTCCTCATCACTGGTAGATAGAATCTGCCGGATAAGCCCCGTATAGATCTTCCTTTTCCCAAAGTGTACCAATACACGTTGGCCTAAG
>JBCDBC010000486.1:0-4844 GCA_039184535.1 Bacteroidota bacterium
CGTCCTCCCGGCTTTAGTACTCGTTCCAGTTCCTGAAAGAATTCCGTATCAGAATTACCTTCAAAATGCTCGAGGGAACAGTGAAGGGTGATCCCATCTACAGATTGGTCAGGCAGAAATAACTCTGAAGCATAGCCGCCTATCTTATCTTCATGAAGCCCTTTTGGAAAAATCAGGTCCTGCTGATAAGTAGTACTCTGGTATTTCTCTCTGATGATGTGGTAAAAGGGAGAAGTACAGGCAGCTATATCTATGAAAACAGATTCCTCATCCAGCCCCAGAAAATCCAGAGAAACATAGTGTTCCAGGGTTTTCTCAGTAAAATTTTGAAGCGGATCTTTACCCCCTCCATAGTAGCTAAGCGGATAATGCGTCTGACGGATATATTCTCTGTAGCCGGACACATCTATCTGAAAAGGCTTAACCTCTATGTCCATCTCCCTAAAGGCATTCTCTAACTCATCATCCTTTGCGGCATCTTCTAAATGTTCTATGGATATATGCCCATGCTTCACCTGCCTTCCCTCAAAAGTATTGGGGATAAGTGGGTTGATAGATGCCGTCTGGTTGATGACATCATGGGCCCATTGGTAGGCAGGTTTTATGAGGGTTTTCCAATTCATTAATAGGTCAATCTAAACCTGGGCGAAAAATGTTTCGCCCTTACATTACATGTATTCTATATCCAAATGCTTCCTTTCATATAGGTAACGGCATTTCCTGCCAATTCTACTCTGTCTCCTTTTAGGGTGCAAAATAGGTCCCCTACTCTTTCAGATATTTGCTTAGCCGCCAGTTCATTCTTCCCTAGCTTCTCTGCCCAATAAGGCGTAAGTGCGCAGTGAGCAGAGCCTGTAACAGGGTCTTCATTGATGCCAGCTCGTGGTCCAAAGAAGCGGGAAACAAAGTCCACTTCATCCCCTGGAGCTGTAGCTATAATTCCTCGTGTGTCTACTTCATTTAGCAGAAAGAAGTTAGGATTCAGGCTAGCAATATCTGCTTCATTCTCATATACAACAAAGTAATCTACAGACCTAAGAACTTCCAGCGGTTTCTTTCCAAGGCCTTCTATAAGGTTGGCAGGTGTTTCTGTGGGCTGAGGTTTTTGGTTGGGGAAGTTCATCACCAGCTTATTATCTCTTTTCTCAACGGTGAGTTCGCCACTTTTGCTTTGAAAGCTGAGGACAGCTTGGTCATACCCCAGGTGTTCAAAGAGGGTATGTGCGGTAGCCAAGGTAGCGTGTCCACAAAGATCCACTTCTATGGCCGGGGTAAACCAACGTAAATCATAGCTACTTCCATTCTTCACAAAAAAGGCAGTTTCAGAAAGATTATTCTCCTGGGCTATGGTCTGCATTTGCTCATCTGAAAGCCAACTATCCAGAGGGCAGATGGCAGCAGGATTGCCGCCAAATCTCTTGGAAGTAAACGCATCAACCTGAAAGAGTGATAGTTCCATTTGTGGGTATTAAGTAAGTGAAACTAGTAAAAGGGACTCTACCTGCCAAAAGCAAAAAATCCCCCTTCCCAAAAGGAAGTGGGGATCTCCGAGATCCTTACTTCTTAATATGTCTTATCTCAGCTGATAAGCTTAGCTTTCAGCCCAAAAATATCCTCCTTTAGTTGGCATCAATTATTCTGCCTGATCCGCTCACACTCACATCTAAGGTGGGGGTTCCTCTATATCTGATGTCCCCTGAGCCTGATATGTTGGCCCTAAGAGTTTCTGATACCGACACCCTGGCCGAACCAGAACCTTGAATCCTGATATCTCCATCTCTAGATAATAGCTCAAAGGCGCGGTAATCTCCTGATCCACTGATTCTTAGTTCTTGCTCATTTACCTCTCCTTGTACAGAAACCAGTCCCGAACCACTGATATCCGTATTCATCGTATTCCCATCAATATCTAGGACCAAATCCCCTGATCCATTCACTCTTACATCTATCTCATTACTAATGGTGGCAAAGTCTATTCTTCCGGATCCAGAGAGAATGATATCTGTTCTACTTCCTTCAAATACACTTTCACTGAAGATGGAACCTGAGCCAGATAACCCTACGAAGATCATCTCCGGTACCGTAATGGAGATTTCTAGCTGATCAGCATTTCGGGTACATTCAAACATACGTATATCCCAAATACCCTGGCTGACGTCTCTATCTAGTAAGTCAATGATGTTTTGCTGTCCACGAACCTCTACAGATTGAGATTCTCCTCTTCTAATAGTTACTCTGGCATCTGTTTGCAGGTCTATCCCATCAAAAGAAGGGACAAAGATTTCTTCCACTATGGTGGGGCCTTCTCCTCTTTCGCAAATTTCATTATCTAAGTCTATGAAACAAGATGGAAGAAGTCCAAAGGCTAGCAATCCTAATAGTAGGACTCGTAAATGTTTAGTATTCATGTGCATGAAATTTAAGGTTACATGATGACGATGTGTATCCCAAGCGCTTAGGTCATCAATATAGCTCTCCCTTTCATGGAAAGCGTAAAACTGCTCTTGGTCTCTGGCGCAGTTATGCGTCTAAATGGAGTGTGTTTGGAAAGGGAAATTCTCCTTAAAAGAACTTTCTGATTCTATAGACTATGAGAATAAAAAGAGGCTGCACGAAAATTCTTTTTTCTTTTTGGGAATAAAATCCATCCCCTCTTTGTCTAAGAAGAAAATCAACTCGAATTTATGAAACGTATCGTATTTCCGGTCATTCCGGCTTTCATCTTAATGATGTGTATCTCCAGCCTGCTTGAGGCTCAGTCCAGAAGAAATATGGACCCTGAGAAAATGGCTGCCAGACAAACTGAAATGATGACGAAAGAGCTTTCCCTGTCAGAAGATCAAGTAGCCATAGTAGATTCTATCAATCTATCCTTCGCTGGTCAAATGAAAGAAGTCATGGACGCTAATCAAGGAGACAGAAGAGCCATCAGATCTGCCATAATGGAAGTAAGAGGCCAGCATAATGAGGCACTAAAAGCTGTACTCACAGAAGAACAGTTTACCTCCCTGGAAGCCATCATGAAAGAAAGAGAAAGGAGAGGCCCCAGAGGCGGAGGTCCAGGAAGATAACCCGCTTAATAGTTCAATGATTAATATACAAGCAAGAAGTTATGAAAAAATCAATATTTCTTCTTCTCGGATTCATAGTGTTTCTGGGAGGACTTAAAGCCCAAGAAGGGCCCCGTAAAAAACGTAAAGAAGCCCGTGAAGCTGTACAGGCTTATGTAGAAATCAATGTACTCCCTGTGGTAAGTGAGCAACGTGCGAAATTAGATGTATATCTGACAGCAGATGAAAGGGAAACCGTAGATGAAATAAGGACTGAGTTACTGGCTTTGAGAGAGGAAATGAAGGCCAAGAAAAAGGAGAAACGAGCTCAGTTTAAAGAAACAGGAGAAAGGCCAGAGCCAACTGAGGAAGAAAAAGCCGAAATGAAAGCAGCAGCTAAGGCAAGAAGACTCCTCATGACACAGGCTTGGGAGATAGCAGATACTTATGAAGCTGAAATTGAGAGTCTGCTAGCCGAGATAGAACCGCAAAAAGAAATCTGGAAGGAAGGGGTAAGGTCCATTATGGAAGACTTCCGTCCTGAAGGGAAGCCAGAAAGAGTTCGCCCGGGTCATGGGGGGGAAAGACCAGAAAGAATGGAAGAACCTCGTGGAAGGAGAGGATTTGGAAGAAGAGGGCCAGGTGGACCTGGAGGTATGATGGACATATTCCAGCAACCGGTTAAATTCCTACTATTTGATGAGGATATGCTTGAGAAGGTAGAATTTGAGGAAGATGAGGGTGTAATGATTTTTCCTAATCCTACCCTGAATCAAAACCAGCTCTCTTATGAGGTAAAAGAAACAGGAAGGGTAAGCATACAGCTCCTGGATCAGCAAGGAAACGTCCTTCAAACGGTACTCAGCACATATCAGGACGCCGGTAACTATGAGCAGCAGATAGACTTGAGTGAGCTACAGCCAGGTGTATATCTCTATCAGATCCAGACTCCTACTGGAACGAGTACGAAAAAAGTAATCAAACAATAAGGATCGTAATTTTTTGGAAGGTTAATGGTGGGCCTGTCATGAAAATGGCAGGCCCTTTTGGTGTTAGGCTCTGAGGGAGCCGTGCTTTCCCGGCCATCACCTAGCTCGGGGTTTAAACCCGGAGCTAGGTGATGATAAACGCTTCTTGGTCAAGGAACACATTTCAGGTATTCCCGGTCGAAACATTTGACCGCTGGCGAGTGAGTCTGTGAGAAGGGGTTCCACTTATTGTAACACCCCGATGGGTAATTGGGTATGGAAAGAGAGTCAGCCGGGGTCTCACGTAGCTTGAGACTATGCAGAGTGGAATGAGGGACGCTAGATACCGCATGACCCTCCATACCTTATTCACTGGCCCTGCGGTATGACACAGAGAGGTTGAGCTACGGGTTGTTTCCTTGTTCAGGGAAACGAGCAGTAGCGGAAGGGTTCCCCCCTTTGCCTGGGGTCGATTGTATCGACCTCAGATAGACTTCAGCTGCTCAAGCAATGCCATGGAAAGCATTTTTGGTATTCACGGTCAAGACATTCGACCGCTGGCGGGGGTGGACAGAACTCTGATCCCCTACTCCGTCCTAAGCGCCTCAACAGGATTTATATGTGCGATTTTCAGGGAATGGTAACTCACGGTCATGGCTGTGATGATCAGGCAGATCAAACAACCAATGGCAAATACCCACCATCCTAATTCTACTCGATACGAGTACCCATTAAGCCACTCAGTCATGATTTGGAAGGCAAATGGGATAGCTATGATACATGAGATCATGATCAGAATGCTGTAGCCTTTCGATAATAAGGTCCA
>JBCDBC010000487.1:0-4842 GCA_039184535.1 Bacteroidota bacterium
CAACAAAAGGGTAAAAGGCTTGTCTCCCATTCCTTCCCAGATTTTATTCGCATATAAACGGGCTAGTCTTTGAGCTTCCGCAATTCTCACTTTATCTGCTTCCCTCATCTGAGGAAGGTTCTGAGTAAAGGCAGAAATGCTTATGGTAAGTAGAATAATAGTGAGTGTGGCTTTCATGAGTTTTTCCTTCATGATGCCTTTCTCCCCTAAGTAGTTTTAGCCTTAAGAAAACCTTAACTATCTGGGAGGTCCATTATGACGAGGGGGACCAGGATTCCCAATCTTAAGCTGCCTGGCCAATTCGTAGAAAGCGGGGAGTTGGTTTTCTTTGCACAGTTTTTTGACAGCTAGGAAGTGCTGGAAGTGTATCTCTTCTATGTCCTGCTGAATAGTGGCAATGTCTTCTATCATATGTGAACGACTCTCATAATCTCCAGTGGTCAGGAGGGCGAACATTCTGGTTCGGGTCTCGTTCAGTTCTCTTTCCTTCTGTGTGATGTTGTAGCTATGTTCTTTAATCAATCCGTGCAGTGCCTCTTCCTGTTCTCTGTCAAAGCCCAGTTTTTCTGCAAGCACACGCCCCGGATTAGGGCCTCCTTTCCGTTTGTCAAAGCCCTTAGGACCCATAGGACCACCTGGGCGACCCAGAACCAAAGCCGTAATGGTAAGTACATTTAAGGCAAACAAGGCAATCACTGCCCACTTGAGGGCCTTCATCTTATTCATTGTACAACTGATTAGACTGATACAATTCCACCCCAGCAGACAGCACCGCCATATTATCCTCTCCTACGGAAGACCCACCACTTACATTTTGACCTACCAACCATATGTTTAAGAGCATCAACACCACAAAGCCAGCCAATGCAAGCCTCACCCATTTGATAGGATACGCTTCCTCCTGTAAAGCATTGATACTCGCCTCTATTCGTGTAAATAAAAAGGGCGGGGCATCCACCTTTTGGATGTTGGATAAGGGTTCGAAATCTGTCTCCTCTGTCATGATACTTCCTTTGACGATGTTTGATTGATAATCCTTCGCTTATGTTCGTTTTTTCTTTAATGATGCCTTGGCTCTACTGAGTAATGACTCCACTGCCTTGGGAGAAACCTTTAGCACCTCCCCTATTTCCTTCATGGACATCCCCTCAATGTGCTTCAATATGATAGCCGTTTTTTGCTTATCAGGCAAGGTGTTGATCAGTCTTAGTAGTGCCTCTAATGCTTCCTTATCCTCCAACTGTATGCCAGGATGATTGATCTCAGCTACTGATACCCCCTCCAGCTCAGCATGTATCCCAAAACGCTTTTGTCGCTTTCGGGCTTTGAGCATATCCAGACATTGGTTGATGCTGATCCTATAAAGCCATGTCTTTCGCTGTGCCTCCTGTCGGAAAGTGTCCCACTTCTTATGGGCCTTTACAAACACATCTTGGGTAGCCTCTTCCGCCTCTTCTGGATTCTGCAGGTAATTCAGACAGAGGTTATACACCATCCCGGCATATAGATCATAAAATTCCCTGAAAGAGGAGGCGTCCTGCATACGGGTAAATATAGGGGAAGGACATAAGATTTTACGCTCCTGCTAGAAATCAGGCTTCATATGTTCTTTGCGCCTTAGCGGCTTTGCGTGAATGATTTTGTATGCTAAAACGCGAAGTCGCTAAGATTAGGAGGTTAGTATAACTGTTATCCTCGCCAAGTGATGATCATCATGTTCAGCCACAAAATAGGCTAGGTCCATAATGGTCATGGGCGTGCCTAAACGTGGATGTTTAGCAGCTTTACCAGCATCTGCTTCTGAAACTGCTCTTAGGAGGGTTACCAGCTTTTGTCTTTCTTCCTGAAAAGCCTGAATAAGGGAATGAATATCCCTTTCATTATGGCCTGCTTCATGGGTTTTCCGATTGCTGAGATCTGCTACGGTTAGGTCTTCCCTCCCTTCTAGTATGTCATTCATACGTGCTAGCCATAGAGGTTCCAAATCCCAGAGATGACCAACTTCTTCTTTAATGGACCATTTTTCTACTGGTTTGTAAATGAGAATCTTCTCCTCTATTCCATCCAGTTTAGTTGATAATCTGATGGCCGTTCCATCCAAACGTTCCAAGATGGTAGGTAGAAGACCTATGTCTGTGATAAGTGGGAAGGAGCGAGCGAACCAGGGGGTTGGGGTCATAGGAATAGAAATTTTGTCGAAACCTAAGTTAAGCTTTTGTTAAAATGATTCCCATCTAAATCATTTCCTCAAAGTAGAGGTTGTATCAAGAAAATAAGCCAAACCCATGCAAACAAGTATCCTACTTTTCGCTCTCCTTTTAGCGACAATATTTAGCGAACATCAACAGTTTGATTTCGGAAAAGACAAAGATGGTGGCAACTGGTACATCATCAATGATGGGGTGATGGGCGGACTGTCTCAGGGAGATGGAGTATTAGAAGCAAATAGCCTACGCTTCTTTGGGAGTGTGTCACTCAAGAATAATGGAGGCTTTTCTTCCTTGAGGGCGCCTTTTCAAAATATGGATTTATCTAAGTATGAGACCGTAGAGATGAGAGTAAGAGGAAAAGGCCAGTCTTTCGGTTTTAGTATGGAAACCAGCAGGGCGTGGTACCAGCCTAACTATAAGGTAACCTTCAGGCCTAAGGCTGAGGAATGGAAGGTGCTAAAGTTTCCTCTGAAGGAGTTTGGGATGTATAGGATTGGCCAGCCTGTGGGGAAGACCATTTCGGAGGAGGCTTTGGCTAATATCATCCGTATAGGTTTCATCACTAATGATAAGAAGGAGGGCCCTTTTGAGTTAGAGATAGATTATATACGCTTTGAGTAATGATAAGGGCGTAAGATTTCACGCAAAGCCGCTAAGGCGCAAAGATTAGGGTGGTAATTGAACCAATCCTAGCCTAGTGTTATGCCTCGTCCCCTAACACATTAACATTAGCCCTCCAAGGTCATTGAGGCTCTCGAAATGACATAGCTTAATGGGACAGTAGCCCTTTCGGGAACCTCAGGGTTCGTTTCACTTAGACCTCCTAGCCTCCTACAAAGAATCCAATCCAGCCGAATTTGCTTGTACCATGAGGACCCAGTCTTGACCTTCGCCTTGGGGAGGGGTGAACTTCTGGCTAGTGGTAGGTTCTAACTGCCCAATTAGCGTCGACTTACCATCTCTGGGATTATACCAGTAGGCCCAGAGGTCTTTATCATGGATTTGTTCCGTATTGATCTTGAAGGATTCTGAGGTGGGAGAATATGCCAGGATCAACATATGATCTGCTGTGATGGCTGAAGCTATATAGGTTTCGTCTTTGGGATTCTTTCTTATCACCAAATCTGGTTGAGGGATCAGATCCTGAAAACGTCTTGCTTCAAATAGCTTTTTGATGTGGCGAATGTCTTCAGCTCCTGGTCGTTTCAGGGCAGCTCGCCAGTCCATAAGGGTAGGAATGACTAAGGGAAGCCCAGGTTTGAACATCTGCCAGATGGCGTTATTGCCATAGGTGTATCCACAAGCGCCCGATAGAAGGTTCCAATAAGCATGTACCCGTATGTCATAGGCATTAAAGTAGCCTTTCTGGAAGTGAGCTGTATCCCTGATGATTCCGCCTTCCGTCAATGCTTCTGGCGGGATCTTACTCTCAGTATCCCAGTCGATGAATTCCCAAAAGGCTACAGGAATATCTTCATAGGCGGGTTCCCCTTCCACAAAGGGCTTTACAGGTTTCTTCTGGTAATTCTCCTCTGCCAAGTCCAGAATGAGTGTATTCCCTCTCTTGGCATGACCTGACTGATACATGTTAAGATCCAGCCAATCTGCTTCATGAAACCAGGTAGCCGAATTAGCAGCTCCTCTTGGGTGATAGGTAATGAGGTGTGTATCCTCATCTCCCGTTCGTAGGCCATCTGCCATAGCTCGCCAGATGGCTTCTACCTCTTCATTGGCAGGATTTCTGTCGCCACCCAGTATCCAGACGACGGGCGAGTTCTTGTATCGTTTCCCCAGAAATTCTCCAAAGCTACGGGCATTCTCCTGATTAAAAATGACAGGTCCTGCTCCCGGATGTTCTGAAAAGACTTTGTCGCCCCAGGTGGGTAGCAAACCTATGAATAATCCGTTGCTGGCTGCCTGGTTTACGATGTAATCCACATGTTTAAAGTAGGCTTCATTAGGTTCTAGGGCTTCCAAGTTCTTGAAGGGAGTTTCTCCATATACATTGGGCGTACGTATGCCATCAATCTCAGCCAGGATCACCGCCTGTATGATGCTAAAGCCTTGCTCTGAACGAGTTTGTAAGTACAGATCAGCCTCCTCCCTTCCTAATCTATGGAACAGCTCCCAGGCGGTGTCTCCCAGCCAAAGGAAGGGTTTTCCATTCTCTCTGACTAAATATCGGCTGTTTTCAGATACAGATAAGGTGGGTAGGATGAGATTTCCTTCTTCATCCTGTGGATGGAGAGATGGTGTCAGGAAGAGGGTTGATAGCAGAAATAGTAGTATTCGGGTTTTCATAGAGTTACAAGGATGAGGGTTGTATGTAGAAGTTACAGAAAAGGTGATTTCTAAGGAAGTGAGAAGGGTAAAGAAATGGGGAAGCTTTCTTTGCACCCACCATTCAAATGGTGGGCTCATGGATCGGCATAATTTCATATCCTACTAGCTTGGGGTTTAAACCCCAAGCTAGTAGGATGTACGTAGGACTTATATTTTAAATGTCAACCAAAGTCGTGAGCACAAAAGGCCGATAAGGTGAGTATGTTTGCTATGATGTGGGTGATTGACATGGGTGCTTTTGTTAGATAGATCTTGAGTGAGATCCCGGCTGACCCCGCAAGCCATTCCC
>JBCDBC010000488.1:0-4841 GCA_039184535.1 Bacteroidota bacterium
TCTGTCAACCCCTGCTTCCTAAGCCAATCTGCTAGCTCGCGGGCATTTCCTACTCTTGCATGATGTAGAAGGGTGAAACCATGTGCTCCTTTGGAACTTAGGAGAGAGGGATAAGCTTCTATGAGGGGAACTACGAGGTCTTTTCTTCCTAGCATAGCTAAGGTAAATATGCTGGGTCTTGCTCCTTGTTGAATAAGGTAGTTGGCTATTTCTTTTCTCCCGAGATGACTGGCGCCTTCCAGCGCCGTTTCAAAATCTCCATTTCCCCAATCCCAGCTTGCATAGTTTAGGGTAGGATGTTCTTTCAACATGAGCTTTACCTTTTCCAGGTCGTTATGGCCAGCTCGTACAAATTCTTCTACTAGTTCCGGTGGAAGAGGTTCCTTGTCTTTTAAGGAAGATCTATATGAGCTAAAAAGGACTGCTGAAGCTCCCAAACTTAGGCGGGAAAGAAAGTTTTTGCGATTCATAGAGTTGTATGTAGTCAGCCTAAGATACTATGTTTGTGCTTCATGCAGGCAGAAATTTTCCTCTTTTACTTTGTTTCACGGACAAAATGTAATTTGCCTGCCCCAGATTGAAAGAGAAACATGAAAGGTATCATTCTAGCCGGTGGATCCGGTACAAGACTATATCCCCTTACCATAGCTGTCAGTAAACAGCTAGTGCCCATCTATGATAAGCCCATGATCTACTATCCGCTGTCCACTCTTATGATGACAGGGATAAAGGAGATTCTCATTATTTCTACCCCCAGAGATATAGGGCGTTTTCAAGACTTGCTGGGCGATGGTTCCCGACTAGGATGTAAGTTTGTGTACAGAGAACAGCCTAATCCTGAAGGTTTGGCCCAGGCATTCATCATAGGAGAAGAGTTTTTGGCAGGAGATGACGCCGCCCTTATTCTGGGAGATAACATTTTCTATGGAACTAATTTGGCTGAGACCCTGAGAAATGCACGCAAACAGGTCAGCCAGGAAGGAGGTGGAGTAGTATTTGCCTACCATGTGTCCAATCCCAGGGCCTATGGGGTTGTGGAGTTTGACAAATCCGGCAAGGTAGTCAGCATAGAAGAAAAGCCTGATAACCCTAAATCTTCCTTTGCAGTTCCCGGTATCTACTTTTATGACAGAGAGGTAGTTCAAATAGCGAAAAACCTGGAACCTTCTCCTCGTGGTGAGCTGGAGATTACGGATGTAAATAAAAAATACCTGAAACAAGGCAAACTCAACGTTTCCATTATGGAACGAGGAACTGCTTGGTTGGATACAGGTACACATGAGTCTCTCATGTCAGCTGGATCTTTTGTACAGATTATTGAAGCTAGACAGGGACTGAAAGTGGGCTGTGTAGAAGAAATTGCCTACCGTCAAGGGTATATAGATGCAGCCCAACTAACTACAATAGCGGAACCGTTAAAGAAAAGTGGCTACGGAAACTACCTAATGAACCTCCTTTCTGAAAATTGAGGTAGGCCGAAATTTTGTGCTAATAGGGCTAAATCGTAGTTTTAGCACAAAGACCTTATGAGACTGTCATTTCTCAAGTCATCCTAAGGCCAAATACATTGCCTATCTAGTATATATGTCAAAGACTAAACCAACTAGTCCACCTCCAGCTTGGCGCAAGCCACTACTTGAACACGGAGGTATTATCATCGGATTTCTCATCATTCTTGCCATCTATTTCAAACCCGTTTGGGAAGGGCAGGTCATTAATCAGTCTGATATTCTCGGCTATAAAGGAATGGCCAAAGAACTGATTGATTACAGAGAAGCTAATAATGGTGAAGAAGCCCTCTGGACCAACAGCATGTTCGGAGGAATGCCAGCCTATCAAATAAGTGTCAGATACTACAATAATGTCATTCGCTATCTGGACAAGGCTTTCACCTTTGGGCTACCACGTCCGGTGAACTACATCTTCCTGATGTTCCTTGGCTTCTACTTTATGTTGGTTTTGTTGGATGTGAACCCCTATTTGAGCGGACTGGGAGCAATGGCCTTTGCTTTATCTTCCTATTTCTTCGTCATTATGGAGGCGGGGCATACCTCTAAAGCTAATGCCATAGCTTATATGGCGCCTATAGTAGCGGGTATATTGCTGACATATCGAGGGAAGTATCTACTAGGAGCGGCCATCACGGCCTTGTTCCTGGCACTGGAAATCAATGCTAACCACTACCAGATGACGTATTATCTGGGGCTGGTGGTCTTGATATTGGGGATAGTCTATTTGGTGGATGCTATCCAGCAAAAGACCTTACCTAACTTTGTTAAAGCTACCGGCATACTGTTTTTAGCCCTCTTTCTGGCCATAGGCCCTAACATAGGGAGAATGTGGACCACCTATGAATATGGATCTGTGACCATGCGGGGCCCTTCAGAGCTTACTACTGATGATGTAGGGAATGATGGTCTGGATAGGGAGTATGCGCTTAGGTATAGCTATGGCATTACAGAAACGCTTACCCTGCTTGTCCCTAATCTTTATGGGGGAGCTTCTACAACCTCATTAGATAGAGAAAGTGAGGTATTCAAAGAGTTAAGAAAGAACTTTGGTCAGCAGGGGACAAATATAGCCAGAGGATTCCCTACGTATTGGGGGGATCAGCCGCCTACTTCCGGCCCTGTGTGTGTGGGAGCTATAGTCTGTTTTCTATTTATCCTGGGACTACTTTGGGTTCCTGGTAGATTAAAGTGGTGGGTTGTGGCTGCCACAGCGCTCACAGTCATGCTATCATGGGGAAGACACTTTGGGGGATTGACAGATTTATTTTTCTACTATTTCCCTTACTACAATAAATTTAGAGCAGTATCTCAGCTCTTGGTCATAGCAGAGTTTACGATGCCATTCCTGGGCATACTGGCATTGAGTAAACTCATTAATGGTGATACCGGACTCGATAAGGCTCAGATCAAGAAACACATCTACATAGCTGCTGGCATCACGGGTGGCTTGGCACTCTTGTTAGGAGTACTTGGTCCGTCCTTTTTCTCTTTTGAGGGAAGAGTAGATGAGAGTTTTTCTGGACAGCCACAAATACTATTGGATCTGATTACCCAACAAAGAGTTTCCATGCTTCAGGCAGATGCTTTTAGGAGTGCAGGCTTTGTTGCCGCGGCTGCTGCCTTAGTGTGGTTGTTTGTACATGGAACCTTAAAGAAAGGGTGGTTGTATGCTGGGCTAGGCGTTCTGTTACTGCTGGATATGCTGCCTGTAGATAGAAGGTATGTAAATGAGGAGAACTTTGTTACGCCCAGACAGCAAGAAGGATTCTTCCGACCCTCTCAGGCAGATCAAGCTATTCTCCAGGATAAAGACCCTAACTATCGGGTGCTAAATCTGACCTCAAATACCTTCAATGATTCCAGGACTTCCTACTACCATAAATCTATTGGAGGCTATCATGCAGCTAAACTGAGAAGGTACTCTGATATTATCACCCGAAATATCCAGTATGAAATGCAGGAAATCATCGCTTTCTTCCAGCGGGAGAATCAGGTGCCTACAAATTCTACCCTCCAGCTGATGTTCGCTAGGCAGGATGTGTTGAATATGCTCAATATGAAGTATGTCATCGTCAATCCTGAGGGACAGCCTCTCCTTAATCAGAATCGACTGGGTAATGCCTGGTTTGTTTCTAACATTAAATGGGTGGAGAATGCAGATGAAGAAATAGAAGCCTTAAACTCCTTTGATCCTTCACAGACGGCTATAGTGGATAAGAGATTTGAGGAGAAACTAGCGGGTTTTCAGGCTGCTCAGGATTCTGCGGCTTCCATCAGCTTGACCTCTTATCAGCCCAATGAGTTGGCCTATAAAAGTGGTTCCACTGTAGAGCAGCTAGCTGTATTCTCAGAGATTTACTACAACGATAAGAAAGGCTGGAATGCGTATTTAGATGGGGAACTAGTTCCACACGCAAGAGCGAACTATGTGCTTAGAACCATGCTGATCCCGGCAGGAGAGCATGAGATCATATTTAAATTTGAGCCTGAGTCTTATAGAAATGGAGAGACCATTTCTTTGATAGCTTCTATTCTATTGATGCTATTTGTGGGAGGGGCTTTATTCTTAAGTTGGAAGTCATCCAGGAATACGGAAGAGGAAGCAGAAGCTGAATAGATTATGTTTGAGTAGTTTATTTCTTTTCAGGAAGAATTTTCTGATACTTGTACGTCCTTAAACGTAAGCGTAGTAACATCATTCAAAATTGGAAAGCATATTGGCACTGTTCCTTTTGTGGAACTGCTTTTATTGACCCAGAAGCACCTTTTCCCAGGATTTGCCATCACTGTAGGCAGGTAACTTACCTGAATCCCAGGCCCGTAGTAGTCATTCTGGTCCCGGTAGATGACGGGGTACTCCTAATAAAACGTGCCAGTTCCGGTGATCCCGGATGGGCACTTCCCGGAGGCTATCTGGAAGTGGGTGAAAACTGGGTGGCTGCAGGTGCCAGAGAGGTGAAAGAGGAGGCAGGTGTCATTATTAATCCCCACCATATTACTCCATTTGATGTACGTAGTACACAGAAGGGTGAGTTTCTCCTGATTTTTGGATTGGCAGAGAGAATTAGCTCTGAGATCCTGAGCGCTTTCTCTCCTAACAGAGAGGTACTGGAACGGAAAATAGTAAGCAAACCAGAGGAGCTTGCCTTCCCTCTCCACACTGAGGTCCTAAACAGATATTTTCAGGTTTTCTCGTGAACGAGCATGACCAGCCCTTCTGCTAGCTTCCTAAGTCCCGGTATGTTATTGTTGTAGATGATGACAGGAAACTTCTTGAAGTCTATGGGAATGTCTCTGTCATGTTGAGCTATGAGAATGACCCGCTTCCCA
>JBCDBC010000489.1:0-4837 GCA_039184535.1 Bacteroidota bacterium
AAAGATTCTGGCAGGTATAGGAAAAATCGGAACTAGCTTAATAGCTGGGTAGGTGTTTGAGAGAAAAATTGCTGAAACTCATCTATCATATGAGACTGATCATAATAGCCTGCCTCCAATGCAAGCTGGGTATATGATGAGTTTTTCCATGTATTGGCCATTAAGAGTACAGCAGTTAATCGCTTAATCTTCAGGATCATTTTAGGACTGAGACCTGTTTCTTCCTTCACTTTTTTATGAAGATATCTATCACTTATTCCCAAGGATTTTGATACCTCCCCTACTCTATTCTCCAGAAAATGGAGATTCATTATATGGCTGGAGACTTTCCTGGGCATGTAGGGAATACTTATTTCAAGCTTGCCCAGTATATGATAGACCAGCTTCTCAATATGTTGCTCTTCTATGGCCTGATGTAGCTCATCATAATCGAATAATTCCTCAAAGGCTTCTGATAGATGGGTAGAACCATCCAAACAATCCTGTAGCGGAAAAAGGAGTAGTTTCTCAATGGAAGCTGGTCTGAACCTGAAAATGATGGTTTTGGCTCTATTGGTATGGGTCAGGAAAACAGCTTTTGAACGAGGGCCAATCATTCGAAAGCGGGTTTTTCCGTTCTTGTACAAATACAAAATAATGTGAGGAGATATGTCAGGCAGTACAACTGTGGGTGCTGCTACCTGGGATGGATTACTTATGACAAATACATTTTCAACCAGACTATGATATGGAGTAGGAATGGTACGCCTATCCAGTAGGCCGGTTGAATTCCTGCACCATAATTCATGGTAGGACGGGTCAAAAAGGAACTTATTCATTAGGTCGGGTTAGGGTAATTGACTTAACACCTCCTTCGCCTGAGCAAGATGCCTCTGTTCATGGGTAACAATGATATCAAAAGCTACTTCCAGATGGTATACGATGTATTTACTGAAAGGGGAGGAAATTTTGGTTCCCGCTTCCACCAGATCCTGACTATTAGTGATAAGGGTCTTTAGTTTCTGCTGTTCTTGAATGAATTTTTGGAGAACCCCTTCCTCAACCTGACTTTGGGTAGGTTCCCAAATGGGGATTGTTTTCGTTCGCTTGGCCCTTTCCGGTTTTACATAGTCCATGATCATCTTTTCATTGAACTTGACCAGAAAAGATCTGCTGGGTAACCAGGGAACCTTATAAGTTCCTGCTCTGAGGGAATCAATGATGGGGTAGAAACTCGCGTTGGTCACCAACAAATGATCTATGTTCTGCCCAATACTCCAGGTCGTAGGATCTGGTTTCCAATTTAGCTGTTCGACAGTGAGGGAACCGAAAGCTTCCTGAAAACCTTTGGAGGTCTGGTCAATTACGTCTAGCCAGCGTATTTGGTAGGTTTGGGTACTCATGCTTTAAGGGTACTGCATTAATCCTAAGAAAGATAGAAATATTCTCCCCTAAGTGGAAACAGAAGGTACCTCTCTCCACATCCTGAGCATCCCTCTACATTCTCTCTTCATTTTATCAGACAGAAATTCGGAAGCTCCTCCTTTTTGGAAGCCCATTTTCTCGTAGAAGCCTAAGGCTTGTTGCTGGGAGTCCATACATTCCAACCATAAGAGTTCCTTACCTTCTTGTATAGCCTGGCTGACCACCCAATCCATGAGCTTCTTCCCTATTCCTTTTCCGTGTATTTCTGGATGTAAAAAAATACGTTGTAGCTTCATAGCTGAGCGATCTGGAAAGTCTGGGCATTCCTTATCTACTAGAACCCTAAGAATCCCACCAGGAATCTCTTGTACATACACCCTAAAATAGTGTGTATTCTCTACCATTAACTCCCTTAGGAAGTTAGGCTTTCCATAAATTCTTTTCAGATAAGCCAAGCCTCCATCTTCCCACAGATGCTCATATACGGGAGGGTAAATAGTCTGCATAAGGGTGAGTACATCTACCTGATCTTTTTCTGATACTGAAATCAGACTAAGAGAATCCGAAAGCATATGCTTTTCCTTCATAGACATGTATAAAAAAGGCAGTAGTCAACATAACTACTGCCTGTCCTTTCTTTCGTTACAATCATTAAATATCTGGCGTATCTAGCTCTGCCAGGGAAGCTTCAATCTCTTCCGTTGTAATTTCGTGCCTTATGATCTTACCAGCAAAGAAATCTTCATAAGCCTTCATGTCAAAGTTTCCGTGTCCACACATGTTGAAGAGAATGGTTCTGGAAACCCCTTCTTCCTTGCATTTATTAGCTTCCGCTATGGCAGTAGCTATCCCGTGTGTAGCCTCAGGTGCAGGAACTATTCCTTCAGTACGTGCAAACAGCACCCCTGCTTCAAAGACTTCTACATTATCGTGGGCTACTGCTTCTATCAGCTTATCCTTTAATAGTTGGCTCACTATTACCCCAGCACCATGATACCTAAGTCCACCTGCATGTATAGGGGCAGGGACAAAATTATGTCCCAAGGTATACATGGGTAAGAGAGGTGTCATTCCAACTGTATCCCCGAAATCATACTTGAATACCCCGCGTGTCAGCTTCGGACAGGAAGTAGGCTCACTGGCTATACATCTGATGTTTTTCCCTTCTTCCAGATTTATCCTCAGAAAGGGGAAGGCTAAGCCCGCAAAATTAGACCCTCCTCCAAAAGGAGCGATTACGATATCAGGCATATCCCCTGCTTTCTCCATCTGTTTGACCGCTTCCTGTCCTATGATGGTCTGATGCAGCTTTACGTGGTTCAACACACTTCCCAAGGCATATTTGGTGTCCTCATTCATGGCAGCCCTTTCCACTGCCTCCGAGATGGCTATCCCCAATGATCCCGTAGTATTAGGATCTGCCGCTAACACCTTTCTACCAGCCTCCGTAGCCTCAGAAGGAGAAGGAAATACCTTGGCACCCCAGGTGTTCATCATGACTTTCCTGTAGGGCTTTTGCTCGTAGGAAAGTTTTACCATGTATACCTCACACTCCAAGCCAAACTTATTACAGGCAAAGCTTAGGGCACTACCCCACTGTCCAGCCCCTGTTTCTGTCGTAATCCTCTTCACGCCTTCCTGCTTATTGTAATAAGCCTGGGCTAATGCGGTATTAGGTTTATGAGAACCGGAAGGACTTACCCCTTCATATTTGTAGTAGATCTTCGCCGGAGTATCCAGGGCTTTCTCTAATCCATAGGCTCTGTAAAGGGGCGTGGGCCTCCACATGGCATAAATATGCCTCACCTCATCAGGTATGTCTACCCATTTTTCCGCCGTTACCTCCTGTTTGATTAGCTCCATAGGAAACAAAGGAGCCAGAGCTTCAGGTCCTATGGGCTCACGAGTACCTGGATTTAGGGGCGGCAAAGGCTTATTAGGCATGTCCGCAATGATGTTATACCACTTATCTGGTATCTCCTTTTCACTTAGGGTAATTTTTCTCTCCTTCATGCTTGTAGTTAATAGTTAGTAGAAATATTCTCCAAATAGAGAAGAGGGTTTTGGAACAATATAGAATATAGGGTTTTTTCAATATATTCTCAGGCAAGAATTACTCTTTTACAGAAAAATTTCTTAGAGCAAGAGAATTCTTCTTCTGCATAATCAAAATCTCCTCCTTCAGGTTCTTATTGGAGAAACTTATCATTTTGAGTATTATTAACTGGATGGAACGCACTGATTGGACCCAAAATACTCAGGCACTCGCTGAGAAATTTGAATCACTTACCTACATTCTGGATGAAGAACTGGCTACCATTCTCTTTCTGATGATGAAGTTGCAGAAGCCGCTACTCCTGGAGGGATATCCAGGTGTGGGGAAGACAGAGGTAGCCAATGTGTTAGCAGAAGCTTTGGGTACAGAACTGATCAGGCTTCAATGTTATGAAGGGCTAGATGTGCACTCGGCAGTTTATGAGTGGAACTATCAAAAGCAGTTACTCTCCATCAAAATACAGGAGAAAGGAGAAAGAACAGAAACGGAAAAGGAAGCTCATATTTTTGGGGAAGATTTCCTCCTTAGCAGGCCTCTCTTACAGGCCATCACCTCTTCTAAATCCCCGGTATTGTTGATAGACGAAATAGACAGAGCAGATGAAGAGTTTGAGGCCTTCCTGCTGGAACTCTTATCGGCTTTTCAAATATCCATCCCGGAAATGGGAACTGTGAAGGCCCAGAATAAGCCTTGGGTCATTCTCACGTCCAACAGAACCCGCGAACTGGGAGACGCCCTCAAAAGACGCTGCTTGTATCATTGGGTAGAATTCCCTGATTTTGAAAAAGAAGTCAGAATTGTCCAAAAGCACATGCCAGAGGCTGAATGCTCTCTCGTAGAGCAACTTGTACAAACCGTACATGCCTTCCGTAAAGAAAAACTGGAGAAAGCACCCGGGATAGCAGAAACCCTGGACTGGACGCGTGCAGTTACTACGCTGGGATATGATCAGCTCACAGAGAATGCCATCCGACAAAGCCTGGGCTGTGTCTTAAAGTCTGCTCAGGACATAGACAAGATCAGGAATGACCTTAACTCCTTCATGTATAGCAGATGATTCCTGGCAGGGAAAACAGCACCCACACGCTTCTCATTAAATGATCCATCCAGCAAGGCATAATAACTCCCATCAATACTTGACGTTTTTCAATCCAACTATAGCCTTATTAGCTTATTGGAGTTGGCGCATCATTTGCTGAAGGCAGCAGTTTTTTAATCCTATTGCCTAGAATAACTTTCGCGCTTTCTTCTTCTCAGTACCTGTGTGGTAATATCCTATTTTAGTCCCGTATCCAAAAGTATCATCCCCTAGCCCATATGACTGTTTTTGACTTACATCATTCACCACTATCTGTACATTCTTTATTCTTCCAGAAT
>JBCDBC010000490.1:0-4834 GCA_039184535.1 Bacteroidota bacterium
CAAAGGCTGATTTGAGTATGTCTGAGAGACTATATTTGCTATTCTGGCCTCTTGGATCAGCCACTTGAGCGAACAAACTTGCTAGCTTTTGATAAAGTGGACTGAAACTTAGACGGGGGTCGTGAAATAGAGCTTGGAATTCCATCTCCAAAGTTCTCTTTTATCAGCCTTTTTCACAAACCGGGAATTGCTGTTGATAGGAGCAAATCCTAATTAACTACCTGATAATGAATTGATTAAGCTCATTTTTGCCTCTATTTTTGTTGTAAGTCCTCCTAGACGAGACGTCTGTGGGTTTTTACACGCTACTTAGTCCGCCTTTTCGGATCAATTCTATTTTCCCCATGCTTAGGATCAATGTGCTTTCTTCAGCTGAAGCTGCTAGCAGCTATTATCAGGACGGCCTGTCCAGAGATGATTACTATGCTCAGAAGGAGAATAGGACTTACGCAAAGAATAAGAGCTATGCACGCTGGTATGGAAAGGCAGCTGAGATGCTCGACCTGGGATCAGAAGTAACACAAGAAGATTTTCTAAGCCTTTGCCATAACCTCCATCCTCAAACAGAGAAGCGAATTACAGCTCGCAATGCTGCCAACAGAAGGCCCGGCTATGATTTCACCTTTAACGCCCCTAAGAGCCTTTCTATCCTCTTTGCCTTTACAGAGGATATGAGACTGCTCAAAGCTCATCAACAGGCTGTCCTAAGGGCCATGCAAGCCGTAGAAGCTCATGTTCAGACCCAAAAGGGCCAAGGCAAGCAGAAAAGCTATATACCGACTGGAAACATTACCTATGCAGCCTTTGACCATTTCAAGAGTAGACCTATAAAATTGGAAGGGGATGAGAGGATCAATGAATACGTTCCTGATCCCCACTTGCATACTCACTGTGTGGTCATGAACCACACTTACGCTAACAATACTTGTTCTAACAATCCTTTTTCTAAGGATGATGGACGTTTCCAAGCCCTGGAGCTAGGAACGATCAAAAAGGAAGCCCCCTACTATGAAGCCTTGTATCATTCCTACCTCTCCTCTGCTTTGGAAGAAATAGGCCTAAGCGTAGAAAGAACCGCTTCCAGATGGGAGATTAAAGGATTTGAAAGGGAAACCATTGATAAGTTTTCCAATAGAACCCTTGAGATCATGAAATCTGCCCGGGCCAAGGGGCTCAGCTTTGCTGAAGACATAGCTGATGAGGGCAGAAAGACGAGAAATAAGAAACAACAATCTGTCACAGAAAATGAGATTCTCACAAACTGGGAAGCTCGATTAACACGATCTGAAAAACGGCTCATTACCTCCCTTCAAAAAGGAGAGAAAATCAAAGAAGCCTCTCTTGATGAGCCTATTAGCCCGGAAAAGTGTATCAACCTTTCTTTGCAACATTTTTTGGAGCGTAAAAGCGTCATCTCTGAAAAAAGAATGCTCGCTTATGCGATGTCACAATCCTACGGCAATCACTCTCCTGAGATCATACAGGCAGCTTACAACAGTTATGAAGGCATCCTCAAAGCTCCTCAAAAAGATGGCTCTACCCTCATTACTACCTCTGAGGTTATCCGCTCTGAAAGGAATATGCTTCGCCTTGCTACTGCTTCTAGAGGCATGCATCAGCCGCTTAACCCGGACTATGAAATCCAGCAGTCCTTTCTTAATGAAGGGCAACGAGCAGCTATTCAGCATGTTTTAGGCTCATCAGATGGGGTATGTCTCATAGCAGGAGATGCTGGCACAGGGAAAACTACCCTCATGAAAGAAGTGCAGACTGGGATTCAGGAAGCTGGAAAGCAGCTTTTTGCCTTTGCACCTTCTGCAGAAGCTTCTCGCGGAGTATTGCAAGCTGAAGGCTTTGAAGGGGCTGATACGATCGCAAGGCTCCTCACGGATACTAAGCTTCAAGAGAGAATCAAAAATCAAGTGATTCTTATTGATGAGGCGGGTATGGTAGGCACCCAGACCATGGAGAATATTTTGAGCTTAGCCCATGATAAGCAGGCTAGGGTCATTCTCTCAGGAGACTGGAAGCAGCATAAATCAGTAGAAGCAGGAGACGCCCTGAAATGGCTGGAATTAGATGCTAAGATGCCTATTGCCAGGGTACAGGAAATCGTCAGACAGCAGGATCACAGATTTAAAGAAGTTGTACAGGAGTTAGCCTCCGGCAAGCCTGTAAAGGCTTTCTCCAAGCTTCAGGCAATGGGCAGTATCAGGGAGATGGAGGATAGTGAGCGGAATGCTGAATTGGCGAAGGTGTATGTAGCGCGCAAAGAAACTGGAAGGTCAGTGTTGATAGTATCTCCTACCCACTTAGAAGGTAGAAAGCTCACTCATGAAATACGCGCTTTATTAAAAGAAAAAGGGCGATTAGGCGATGAAAAGGCTGTTTCTACCCTTCGCTTACTTTCCTATACAGAAGCTCAAAAGCAGGATCATACCCAATTTGAAACGGGTCAGTTTGTGCAGTTTCATAGGCATGCTCCTGGCATTGAAGCTGGCAAGCCTTATAAGATCCGTAGGAAAGGAAGAAAGGTTCATCTTATCACAGATAAGGGGAAGGTTCCCCTTCCCTTAGAGCATCATACTCGCTTTCAGGTATTTCAAAAAGGAGATACCCTTCTTGCCAAAGGGGATCTGATTCGCATCACCCAAAACGGAAGGGATCTTAAAGGAAGAAACCTTTCTAATGGGCAGGTCTATGAGGTCAATAAGCTGGATCATGAAGGAAACATCCACCTAAAAGGAGGGAAAGTCCTTGATAAAGGCTTTGCCCACTTCCGCTTAGGCTACTACCAGACTTCTCATTCTGCCCAGGGCAAAACAGCAGATACTGTCCTTATCGCCCAATCTTCCGCCTCTTTTCCAGCTACCTCTCCTGATCAGCTATACGTCTCTGTCTCCAGAGGGAAGAAGGAGGTCCAAATCTTCACAGATGATACGGAGGGACTCTTACAACAAGTCCAAAACAGTTCAGAACGCCTCAGTGCGAGTGGGTTGGCAGACCAAATTGACTATAGAAGACAAAAAGTATATCAGCATGAAAAAGAAAACAGCAGAGAAAGAAAGGCTGACAACCAGCTTACTCGAAAAGAACTCACTCGAAGAGGGTCTACCTCCGAAGGAGAGCTTAGTTTCTAAGTCTGTGGAGATCGCCAAGGACTATCTCCCAAGGCTTAGAATACAGAAGAGAGAAGGAGGAGTCATATCTCTTCTCTATCTGGATATCCGACTATTCGAGCTGCATGCAACAGGCAAATGCCTCCGGCTCATTCATCCTGCCATGATTGTGGAAATACGAGGCACTAAGCTCAAGCTGCTAGAAAGTTATCTCAGTCGGCATCTGGTTAGAAGCATCATTGAAGATCCGTCTGCTAAAGCGTTCGCTGATTCAGAAGAGATCCATATTCACTCCATCATGATTCAAAAGAGAGATTAGAAAGGAATAACCCATGACAGCATCACCTATGATGATTTACCCATTATGAGTATAGTTCAGATATATCACAAAGAGCTAAAAAGACTCTACTACTTCGGCTGTTCTCTTTTGCCGATTCTATCTCTACTTTCCATTGGGAGTGGGCAGTTCTTTTTACGAGAAAAAATAGTCAGTGCCAGCATCATCCACTTTCCAGAATTTATGTCACTCATCTTGGCAATCCTGTTAGTGTCAATAAATGAGCTGGCCAAGTACTTCCTAACTCCCCTTGTGCCCAAATCTCTTTGGCACAAACATGTCACTGTTTCAATCAGTGTAATTCCTATCGCCCTACTTTTCTATGGGATTTCTGTTTATCTCTCCGTTCAAGGCTTTCAGGCCTTTTATAAAAAGGCTGATACTACTGAACTAGTGCTATTGGAAGCGTTTACCTCCAGCCGTGATTCTATTGTTAGGAAGTATGACAGTATGCTAGCGAGGAAGGATTCCAACATACAGGCATTAGGCGCAAGCATAGAGAATCAGGAGGTATTGACGAGGCTGGATAGGATTAATAGACAGCTCAGGTCGGTGGAAAGGGATTCTACCAGCAGAGCTAAAAACCGCCTTCAAAGTCTGGAAAGGGATAAAAGGCTATTAGAGTTTTCCACTTTAGGGGGAAAACTAACTCTGAATAGAATTACTCAGCTTCAAGAAGAGCGAAAAGCCTTGCTGGTTGGAAAAGCTGATATGCTGGAAAAACTGGAAGTAGAGAAAGAGACTCAGCTAGCTTTAGCAACTTCGTCCTCTTCCTTCATACAGAAAAACTTTTTGGTGATTTCGCTGATGAATGAATTTCTCATTTTACTGGCCCTTGGCTTTGGTCAATATTATCGATTGATGATACGTGACAGGGAATCTACAGTTGAGAAAGATGGCACTAATGAGGGAGAGTCTGAGTCAGTGTCAAAAGGAGTTCATTCCAAGAATGGCACTAAGCACAAAGTGTCAAAAGCTGTGAGAATAACTGATCAGCAACGAGAGGAGATATTTGAGAAGCTTCGAAAGGCTGAGAATCCTTCGGCTTTGGTAGGGGAGATTGTAGAAGAGTATGGGGTGGCTAAGAGGACGGTGTATAGATATATTAAGAAAATAGATTTGATATGACACTCAAAGATTATCTGGAAGAAGGCTATGATATCCTGCTGGATGCCAATGTGAAACATCAAAATCCCAAGTATGGAGAGACAGAGATTCAGGATTCAGCGATCTGGCAAGAGGTGGCTTTGATCCTGGCTAAGATGCGGTATACTTACACCTGGCTGGAAGAACAGTTCGAAGGAAAAGAAGCTTCCCTCTCTCCTCCTTCTCTCCCAGATGATGAGTTACTTATTTAGAAGTTAATTTTCTTCTGCTG
>JBCDBC010000491.1:0-4829 GCA_039184535.1 Bacteroidota bacterium
GCATCAGGGAGATGGGACTGTCTTATAGTTTGGCTTAGGAGTGTAGTAGTTAGTAGAGAGGGAAACATGACACTAATAGTTAAGCTAATCAATATAGGAGTAATCAAGACTCTATCTTCAACTGCTTCAGGTAAAAGCTTATAATTTAAATCCATACTTCTCTGCAATCTTACGTTCTACCTCATGGCCATTTAATTCTGAACCGTTCCCTTTTTGATGATTGCTCCATCTACGGCTGATCTCCTCTTGCCATTCAGGAGATAGCGTATCTTCTTCCACTAATACCTGAGAAAGAAAATAAGCTCTATCAGAATCTGAGAGATTATGGTAAGCCTGAATTAAAGTTTCTATACTCATCTTGTTCGACTCTTTCCTGAATATATGTATTTCCTAAGAAAGGGGTAATGAGCTGATTTCTTGGAAGAAATCTCCTACCCTAGAACACAAATATTGCCTGTATTCTTCCCCAGTTATGAGTTTCTCCTTCTTTGAAGGTAGCAGTCTGTAGGTTATGAATGTAATTGATCCCAAATCGTTTGATGAAGATGTAGATACCTGCATTTCCATCAAAGGTGAAACGCTGAATTTCACTTCCACTTAGCGTATAGGGACTATTTCTATTGATTAGGCCTCCTTGTAAGGTGGCATCATATCCTATGGCATGAGCGCCAGCATCTATTTTTAAATATACCTCTATAGGTCTAATGTCTCTACTCCCATAAATACTTCTTTGGTCTACATACAAGTCATAGAAGTAGGGATTGATTAATCCAAGACGAATGATGGCCCCTACACCTCCAAAGGTTCTTAAAGTACTAAGTCCTGCATCTCCATAGGCTACCACATCTACTCCGTTAGTAGATAATAGGCCCTTTTCGAATCTGGCCCTATACCCAACCACTACATCCGTACGAATTTGATTTTGCCATCCTACGGGTCCATTAGATCGGAAGCTTTCTGTCCTGTAAAGACCTGCCGTGGCGAAAGGTCCAATAAATCCCAGATCAAATTCTGTAGTGAGCCTCATATTCCTTTGAAGGTCATTAGAAATGAGGGAGTGGGTAAAAACGGTTTGTCTGGCGTAGGGTCTATCTCCCTCTACCACTTCCGTAGCTAGAATATTATCTGGGGTAAATGCCGCATGAGAAAGCTGTAGTCCGTAAAATGTCCTGGGTCTTCTGCCTACACGAAGAAGAAGTAGTCTTGAAAGAAAAAGATTCTTAAATCTAGGCGTAATTAGCTTTACCCCCCAGCCTTCAGTGTAGTATCGGTTTGTTCCTCCAAATCTGTCGTTGTCATAGTAGATGTCCAGGATACGCTTACTGCTGACATCCACATCTTCTATGGTAAAACCCGTACAAGGCTGACTCATTACTGAGGTAGAAAGTAGGAGGCTGAAAACGAAAAGAAAGAAAGAAATTCTCCCTCCTCTAGACTTGGCTGGATTCATAAAGCAATTCTTGATTAGTGAAATAGGCTATCTTAAGAACGTACTTAAAGCTTTCTTCTTTTGATTTCTTTCTTCAATAATGATACCTCCCTACTGGATTGACCGGCTATAGCCGTATTCTCTTCTGCTCTCCTCATTAAATAGGGAATCACAGCCCTTACTGGACCAAAGGGAACATACTTCGCTACATTATAGCCAGCATGACTCAGATTAAAGGAGATATGATCAGACATACCTAATAGCTGAGAAAACCACACCCTTGTATCATCTGGAGAAAGGCCTTGAGATTGCATCAACTCCATGAGCTGATAGCAGCTCTCTTCATTATGTGTACCTGCACAAAGAAACACCCTATCTATATGTTGGAGACAAAGCTTCTGCGCCTCATTAAAGTCTTTGTGAGTAGCTTCTTTTGATGGCTGGATAGGGTCTGGGTATCCTTTTTCTTCCGCTCTTGCACTTTCCTTTTCCATGTAGGCACCACGCACTATTTTCACACCTGGGAAATAGCCTTTCTCTCTACTTTTTACTATCAAGGAAGCCAGATAGGCCAGACGGTCATGTCTGTAAAGCTGAATGGTGGTGTAGACATAGGCAGAATCTTGGTTATACTTCTCCATCATTTCTTCCGCCAGTCCATCTATGGTATCCTGTATCCAGCTTTCTTCCGCATCTATGAAAACAGGTGTTTTAGATTCTACTGCCTTCTGACAAATGGCATTTAGTCTTTCTTTCACCCGTGCATAAGCACTTTCCTGATCAGGAGAAAGGTTTTCTCCGGCTTGTATGGCCTCCATCAGTCCAAAAGAAGCAAGGCCAGTCAACTTACAGGCACTGAACACTACTTCTTTATGTCTTGCTCCCTGTTCCAATGTTTCTAATATATTTCTCAGCGTCTCGTCAAACCCTTTTTCTGTTTTCTCGGCCTCCACAGAATAATCCAGTATGGTCCCTACGCCAAACTTGGCTAGTTGTTCGGAAGTAGCCTCGCTATCCTTTATGCTTTCTCCACCACAGAAAATATCGAATAAGGTCTTCTTGACTATCCCTTCTATGGGCAGGCCTATTTTCATGGCACCCTGGACCATAGGAGGCCCTATTTTGGTGAGAAAAGGAGAATCAATCAAGCGATACAGCTGATAGGTTCTCTTCAACAGGGAATCAGTCTTTGCCTTAAAAGCGAGCTCAGTATTGTCGAAATTTACCTTGGTAGGTACTTGCTTGTTCATAGGGGGAATCAATTTTCATTAGGTTCCAGGTAGCCGGATTCTTTTCTTTCCAGAGATTCATCGTTCGGATGTGGAGGAGGAAAGAAGGCTAACGATTTAGGCGTTTTGCTCACATAGAAATATTCCAGGCTTAATTCTCCTACCCGGTAATCTACTCTTCCTTCCTGCTCTTTCTTAATGGTAGAACCATCCCACATTACGGTATCAGTAGGGATGGGAAGATCTGGCAAAATGGCCTCATGAGAAAAGTAATATTGGCCCTGATCTATTATGTACCTTCTGAGGGTATCTCCATCTTCAAGAAAATTAGGAATCAGGGTTAAGGATTGGTCGGCATTTAAGCGGAAGTAAGTATCTCGTCCCCATCCTTGTTCCAGGGGAGAGGAAGTTAATAAGGTGCCTGAGGGGGGAATAGTGATCTCTAAAGCAGAGTCCGAAGTGGGGATGGGAGCGGCCCCGGGAATGCTATATTTTATGCTCACCCAGCCTTCAAAATCTGCGGGTATGTAGAACACCCTTTGGGTCCTCATGGTACTTACCCAGTAGATGATGAGTAGAATCACTAATGAAGGCGTAGCCACCATTAGAATTCTATCAATCAGTTTTCTTTTTCTTTTCTCCATACTTGTCCTTAGCTGAATTATCCCCTACTGTTAAACATTCACGCTTTTCCTTCCTGAGAACACGCTTGATAATTCTCGGTTTGAGCCATCAACAATAATGGGCAAATTCATGTAATCCAAGTATAAAGCTATAGATATCCGCCTTATAAATCCTAGATGAGATGAGAAAAATTTTATTTACCCTGTTTCTGTCAGCTACTGTTTCTTCGGCCATGGCCTTAGAGATCAGCTATACAGGAACGCTTGACAAGGCAGATCTGAATACAGGTTTGTCACTTAGCTCTTATACATCCTCATCCGTATCCTTGCAGGCGTCTAATGTTCATCAGGATCCTTATGATCCGTATCTAGATGAGTATGATGATTTCAGGTATTCCAGAAGATTGAGAAGATTTAATTCTGTTGGAGTTGCAGGAGGCGGTTTTGGATACTATGATCCCTACTACACTAATGATGTTTATTACGTAATAGGTTCCCCATTATGGGATAGATGGTATGCCCCCAGAAGAGTATTTGTTGGAGGAGGATTCGTTACACGTTCATTCTTCTTTGGCTTAGGCTTTGGATCCCCCTTTTATGACGCATGGGACTGGTGCCCTGGCTGGTATGGCTTCGGCAACTGGTACAGCCCTTGGAGATTCAGACCTTGGGGAGGTTTCGGCTTCGGTGTAGGCTTCAACCGTTGGGGTTGGGGAGGAGGCTGGGGCTGGAATGCAGGCTTCGGTGGTGGTTGGGGTTGGAACCGTGGTTTCAACAGAGGATTCAATAATGGATTCAACCGTGGCTATAGATATGGGTTCAGAGATGGATTCAACGCTGCTAACCCTTCTGATCGTTGGTACCAGCGTAATGGCGTCAGCAACAGAAACTATGTTAGAAATGTAGCCAACTACGGAACCAGAACGCAAAGAAATGTAGCCGGTGTCCGTCGTGTACCCAGAAATGTGAATGACGGAGTTGGAAACAGAGTGAGAAATAACTCACGCAGATATGTGGTGAACCAGTACGAACCATCTTCCAGAGCCAGACAGCGTTCTAACAGCACCTATTCCAGGTCTTACAGAACTCCTAATGGCACGGCTAACACTTCGCGTTATCAGTCTAGAAGAACTGACAGGAATGCAAACGCTTCTGTAAGAAGCAGAACCTTTGAGTCAGATAGATCTCGTACGTACAGCAGATCACAGAGTGATAGAGCCAGAAGTTCCGGAAGTACCTATGGTAACTCTGACCGTTCTACCAGATCCAGATATGGAGATTTGACTCCTCAGGGAGATAGAAGTTCCGTGAGAAGAGATTCCAGAACGGATCAGTACCGTCAGAGAAGCGATACGCCTTCAAGATCTTATGGTAATAGTTCTCGTTCCGGTTCTTCGAACCAGTACAGACAGAGAAGTGAAACCCCTTCAAGGTCTTATGGTAACAGTTCTCGTTCCGGTTCCACGAACCAGTACAGACAGAGAAGTAATACACCTTCAAGATCTTATGGTAACAGCTCTCGTTCCGGTTCTTCGAATCAGTACAGAC
>JBCDBC010000492.1:0-4814 GCA_039184535.1 Bacteroidota bacterium
ATCCTACCTTGGGGATGTCAGCAGGCGCCATGTTTATGACGATACGTTTTCTGGGGATGTCCAGCCCATTATTGCGGAGGGCAGTCATGATGCGGAACTTACTTTCCTTGACTGCGTTGTCAGGTAAGCCTACGAGGAAGTAGCCAAACTGACCGGTCGCCACATCTACTTCTACCGTTATGAGGGTGGCATGTATGCCTTCTACAGCACTACCAAAAGTTTTTACGAGCATAGTTACTAATAGCCAAGAGCAAAAAGAGTGGGTGCCCAAAGAGCACCCGTTAATTCAATTTATTTTCTCATATAGAGAAAAACTTCACTTCTGATTTCTCCCTTAAAGGAATAAGAAAGGGGTTTTCCCACAAAGGATCTTTCATGGTCATCCATGAAAAAGGAAGCCGCATTGGGTACACTGGACTGCCATTTTCCGGAAGGACTTGATTTTCCAGGTATGATGAGGGCTATATGTCCAGATCCGTCAGGGGCACTATAGGCAGCCACTACCGCTTTACCAGCGTTAGCTTGATCCTGGGCGTTTTGAAGCGCTTCCGTATCTGAGCCATTTCCGAGAGGTTCCCAGTTGGCAGACTGACCGAGGAGTTCTACTATTTCATTGCCGATAAGGAATCTTTGCTTTTCTTCAGAATAGAATGCATTTACTCCATAAACTGTTTCCAGTGCCTTGTCAAGAAAGTTATGACAAAGGGCCATATTGTCTTCAGGAGCTTCGCATGCTTTAAATTCTGCCAGGACAGCCTCAAGGTCAGACTTCCAGGTTTCACTTACACCTTGGGCAGAGATGCTAAGTGGGAGCAAAAGGATGAGTAGGTGAAAAAAGTTACGCAAATTCATTGTTTGTGTTGTTCGATTATTGAATGCGTTACACTTAAGGTAAAGTAAGAATTCGAACAAGTGACCACAAACATGAGGCCATAGCTGATGCTATTCCCTTAATTAAGAACTTTTTATGGCTTCTCCTAATAAATTCCCGGTCATGGTGCTAAAGCCTCCTACAAGCCCTCCCACGAGTGCAGTGATCCCTACTATCTGTAAAGAAGCAGAGGGTGGAGGGGGTGATTGTTGGAGAAGGAGTTCTGCTATTCTCAAGCTCAACTGAGAACCATTTTGCGTATCCATCCACCAGGCCATCAGTCCCCATAGGAGGGCGATAGCTAAAAATCCGGCAATAAAGCTGAAGCTCGGCTTAGGTTTACGGGCAAAGATTCTTCTCTTCTTTCCCTGACTCATGAGAAAACCCACCGCAAAACCTACTATGGCTGTCCCCCACCAGGGAAGATATCTCGAGACTAAATATGCCAGACCTGCTATTAATATTATTCGTAGTAAGAATCTCATCCTTAATTAGTTTTTGGTGAAGGTTTGGGTGAATTTTCTCTCTCCTCTGCTATCTTCCGCATTTTTCATGAACCACAGTTTGTAGTACTCTCCCTTGGCCCAGTCATCTATGAAAGAATCATAGCCTGGATCTCCGGGATTACCACTCTGACCACCGGGATAGATCCCGTATGCCTCTATTTCTTCTCCAAGAGAAACCACCATTCTCCATGAAGGACCTGCTCTTCTGGAGGTTGCATTCAGGATGCTGCTGTACCCTCCAGCAGGAACATTCATCTTACTGAAAGGTGATATTCTGGCCAAATGCTGAATAGAGGTGCCTTTCCACTCTGCCCAATTCCATTGTGAAGGGTCCTCATTGTATTCTTTCATCTTATCATAGGCCGACTGGAAAGCGGAATTAATGATCATGGACTTGGTTTCCAGTTCAGGCGTGTTGATGTTATCATAGAAGGAGAATTCTGGAAGTGACCGGAGAATGCCTGAAGTAACCTGCTTAAGAGGCTGCTTAAGGGGCATTTCCTCTGCCTCAAATTCATCGTCCCAGATTCCACTGAATACCTCATTCTTCCATATCTCAAAGAAAGCAGGTAAGGTAGCCTCTATGTCATACATATAATCCCAGCTTCTCAGTTCCTTGACTAGAGACATCTGGTCAGCTGAAAGAGAAGTTGTATCCAGCTCCTGAAGCAAGACGGGTAGAAGGTCAGACGCCAAGACGGAGTAGTTGTCCATCTGGAAGTCCTTCATGTCCTGGACGGTTAGGGTGTCCTTAGAACCTAGCAGCTCATTCAATCTTCTGTTTCTGTAAGCTTCAAACCTAACTCCATAGTATGGGTAGGTATATCTGTCATCTGTAGGGTGCTGGTTAGCAGAACTGACAAAGCCTCTTTGAGGATTTAGGACATGCGGATTGTGGTTTTGTGGAATATAGGTGTTCCACATATGTTCTTTCTTGCTGCCATCCAGGATAAATCTTCCCTGACCTTCCCATAGATGAGGGAATTTGCCCTGTTGCCAAATGGCGATATCTCCAGATGCACTGGCAAATACGAAGTTCTGGGCTGGACACTGGAAAGTTTTGATGGCATCCAGATAGTCCTCATAGTTTTTGGCCTTATTTAGCTTAACAAAGGTCCTTGCTTCATTAGAAGGCTCATGAGCCATCCATCTGATAGCGAGAGGTGTTTTGTCTCCTTTCGCATTATCCTGGAAAATGACTGGGCCTATGTGTGTGTAGACGACCGTATCATATCGGGCATCATTTCCTTTCATGCTAAATACCTCAATTCTCTCTTCTGCCTTCATCCACTGCCCATCAAATAGGTATTCGTTCTTACTATCGTCTCTAAAAGTGATTTTATAAAGGTCTAGCACATCTCTTCCTGCGTTGGTAGATCCCCATGCGATAGAATCGTTGAACCCAAGAATGACTGCTGGTGCTCCCGGCAAACTGGCTCCATAGCTATTAAGTTCTGGATTTTGGAGTTGTACTTCATACCAGATAGCAGGCAGGTTTAGCCCCAAATGTGGGTCATTCGCCAGAATAGGGCTTCCTGTGGCAGTCTTACTTCCTGATACAGCCCAGTTGTTACTCCCCAGGTTATCCATTTCTCTGAAAGGATAATTGGCTGTAATCAGCATAGAGTCTGGAGAATATTCTATAGGCGCCTTAACAGGAGGCATGGGCTGGTAATCTGGACGCGTACGTGCGGGTATGATGGGATCATCTTCCAGGAATCTGGTAGGGTAAAGGATATCAAATACGCCCTTCCCCCATTTTTGAAGTGCGTTGGTATATTCTATGTCATTATATCTGGATGCTAAGTCATATGCCAAATATTTCATCAGCAGACAACTCTTTAGCGGAGACCATTCTTCTGGAGAATAATTCAGTAGTTTATATTCCAGTGGATAGTCTGATGGTTTAAGAGAACGGATGTAGGTATTTACCCCATCAGCATAAGACTCTAACCAAAGGCGGGTTTCCTTGTCTTCTTGTATGGCTTGCCAGGCTCGCTCAGCAGCAAACACCATTCCCAGTCTCCGCATTTGCTTACAGAATCCCAGGGCAGCTTCCTGAGAGGCAGCAGGAAGAAATTCCGTCAATCTGCCTGAGGCAGCAAATACCTGAAACTCCATTTGCCATAACCTATCCCTGGCCGTTACATAGCCCTGTACAAAGGCGAGGTCTGCATCATTCTCTGCGAAAATGTGAGGAACTCCTCTCTCATCCATGACTACTTCTACCTCCGCTGAAAGATCAGGGAAGGAGAGCGTTTCCGTAGGATGATTTTGATCGGAGGCGGCATTCTGCCAAAATCCGTGAAATGGACTGAGGAAATGACCTGCTGAAAAGGTAACTGGCCCCATGGGTTTTTGCAGGACATACAGCAATCCGCCAGTTAATACGAGTGAAAGCAAGAATTTAACCCAACGCATATTTAGAATAGGTAGTAGAGTAGTTGATCACATTAGTGTTAAGTAAAAATAGGAAATATATTTCAATAGATAGGGACAAAGAAAAAAGGCTACCCAATTTAGGTAGCCTTGTATTTTTTATGTTGAAGAGGCTTAGACGGAGAAACTTTCTCCACAAGCACAGGTTCTGGAAGCATTTGGATTGGCAAAGTGAAATCCTTTTCCTTGAAGACCACCAGAGTAGTCAAGCTCAGTTCCCACGAGATAAAGGAGGCTTTTGATATTCACAAAAATCTTGATGCCTTTATCCTCAATTACCTGATCACCTGCCTGCTCTGTATTATCAAAGTCCAAATTATAGGTAAGGCCAGAGCATCCACCCCCCTTTACACTCACCCTCAGGCCGTAGCTCTCATCATATCCTTGTTCTTTCCTCAAAGTACCAATATGCTCGAAAGCAGCATCAGTTACTTTGATCATGGAATCTGTTGTATTCATAGTTTTTGTATCGCCTTTGCAAATATAGAGAATTCTCAGTCAAGAATGTACATGAAAAGAGGGTTCTCTATATCACCGTATACGCAGAGCCTAAGCTTCAGTTTCTTTTGTATGAGAATGGGTATGATTTATGAATAAATTGCTCCATGTAGCTTTATCGTTTCGAGAGGCTTGGTTACTGAGCCTTCTGAAGTGCAATGACCTTATTGGGAGCACCACTTTTCCTTATTCCTCATCAGATTCAACCAAATCCTTAATAGATATGCCTTCAATCATCACGTCTTTGAGGACAGACTGACCATCTCTGATATTCACAAGTGCATAGGTCAATTGACTGGTATCTCTTTGGGCTTCCCTAAACTTGATCTCTGCCTCATAGGCTTTGGATTCTTCCATATAATACCTGTCAAAGGGGTATTCTATCCGCAGTTTATTCGTATCCAGCCCAGTAATGAAGCCTACCTTGGCTAAAAGAAATTCCTTATCATTACCAGGCTCGTCTTTGGAAACGGATGATATTTTGGCAAAACCATTCTCAT
>JBCDBC010000493.1:0-4811 GCA_039184535.1 Bacteroidota bacterium
ACTGAAATTTTGAGGGTATTCGAAACCTAAGTCATAGGCAATTTCGCTGACTAAATTAGCGGTATTTGTGAGTAAAGATTTAGCCTTTTCCACCAAATGAAGGTGGATATGCTCTTTGGCACTTTTGCCTGTTTCTGATTTAAGCATATCACTCAGATAATGCCCTGACATATTTAAGGCTTGACCACACTCTGCGACCGTGGGTACTCCTTTCTCAATGATTTGGTCAGAATTTACATAGTCCTTCAGGTATTTCTCGAAGCGGCTGATGAAGTCTGTATTTGAACTGCTACGTGTGTAAAACTGACGCTCATAATAACGCTTGGCGTACTTTAGCAAAGATTCTAAATTGATATTGATCAACTCCTGAGAGTGTTTATCGATATTCTGACTTATCTCTTCTTCAATCTTCACTACCAATTCCGTAACTGACCTTAGTTCCTTATCAGATAGATGTAAAGCTTCATTTACCTCATAATTGAAGAATGTATATTCATTGATGGTTTCCCCTAAGGAGGATTTCCTAATTAAATCTGGATGGAACAAAATTGACCACCCCATCCTTTCTGGTTCATTTTCAACTACCTCTGGTGTGGAGTATACTTGATGAGGTGCCAGGAACATCATGGCTCCTTCCTCAAAATCATAGGTATTTCGACCATACTGTAGGGCTCCGCTAATCCCACTTTTCATAGCGATATAATACAAGTTCCCTGTAAAACTAGCATTGGTGGTCCGTGCTATGATATCTGGCGTATGATAGTACACAGTAATCAGTGGATGCCTGGGCTTGTCAAGGCCGAGTAAGCGGTGGGCTTCAGAAATACTATTTATAACGATTGACTCCATATACTTCAACCATAAAATACGAAAACTCCTAAGACCTAGCTCTCCAGGTCATTTTGATTTAGAATATCTATAATCAACCTTCTCTTCTATACATATCCTTTTTGTAAAGGGATTTCAGTATTCTCTTACTCTTTTGGAAATCAGCATGAAGGGATTCAACGGTGGATGCAGCCTGATAGCCACGTAGTCCTACCAACGTAGGCTTACCATCAAATACGAAAGTGTAGATTTCCCTTATTGGATAAGCGTGAATCGATCGTAAATAACTACCGTAGGGTTTTGAGGAATCAAAGAGGCTTGAGAGGTTAATTCCTTCTGATAATTCGATTTCTATCCAGGCATGGTATTGTTCTTCTTCCGGCCAGGTATGGCTTACTCCATTAGGTGAGGTAGGCTCATTTTCATGAAGGGTTAGCACTTCTACTCTCAAGCGTTTCGTATGATCATATTTACTCCACGGCTCGCAAAACTCGCTGACGAGATACTCCCCAAAGCTAGAACTACTCATCTCATCTTTCTTCTTGAATGCCAATAGATATCGCGGATTTTTGAGTGGGCCGTTTTGCTCTGGCGTGTTTAGCTTGTCTACAAAGGTTTTACTTATGGGTAAGCTTGCTCGCTGATAGGTGTTGCGGGAAACAAAATACACATCGTCTTTATCCGCTATTTTTTTAGCGAATGGCTTTCTTAGCAGATTAGCCATGAATCTGCTAGAGTAGAAAATATTGGCTATCCCATTCGGCTGCTCACTTGAAGGTATGTCGAGATCTATTCCTTGAAGGCCAGACAATAGAGTTGGGTCTAAATGGTTGAGGTATAATTGACGGTATTGGTAGAAGCCCGGCGTACGTGAAGCCCAGGGACCGTGGACATCTCTCCAATAGCCGTAGGCTAATTCAGGTGTTATGTCAGATTTCCACCAGGCAAAGAAGGTAGCCACTACTTTCGCTGCATTTTCTTTTTCGACCACATAGTTTTCTTGAGAATAGCCTCTTTTTGTTCCCCTAAGAAAAGCCCATATAGCTCCGAGTATGTTCTGCTTTGATTTACTTTCCATGCTTCTTCTTCTTGATCTATGGCAAAAATCAGAAGACTACAGGGGCTAGCCCTATCCAAACTGCAGGATGTTAGCTTCAAAACGCAGATCTGGGACAAATGAATGCGCTTAATATTCAGTGTACTGGTTTTTGTGAGGGGAAGTTGGTCTGATTTTCAGCTTATCAAACTTAGAGGTAGGCAGAGTTACCTCCCTCTTCATTCTTTGAGACTTTGTTATAAAATCAAAGGCACCTAAGGTCATTTTATTTCCTATTGCCCAATTCTCCTCCCCTTCACGAAGCACTTCCATACCAAGCTTTCATTCAGGAAGCCGGAAGTAGGAAAGGCTCTGGGCGGAGTCTCATACGCCTGTCTGCGGAAAGCTCTATACTCCCCTATCCTACCGTAGAACGCAAAGTGTGCCCGGATAATGGCCCATAGCCCCCCAAATTGACCTCTCAGCAATAGGCTAATTCCCCATATTCCATCAAGTATCAGACGTGTGAAAATCTTAGGGAGCACCTGTCCCTGAGGGAGATTTTTCATGAGGGTAGCCAGACTATTTCTCACGTTTAGAAAGGTCTTTCTGGGATTGGCATAATCTAGGGTTCCTCCCCCTACATGAAATACCAGAGATTGGGGTTCATATACCACCCTGTAGCCGTGGTTGAGGGCACGCCAACAAAAGTCTATCTCTTCCATATGGGCAAAGTATGCCCCATCAAATAGGCCAATTTCTCTGATGACAGAGGTTCTGATGGCACAGCAGGCACCGGAAGCCCAGAAGATATCAGCGGGTTCTTCATATTGGCCTTCATCCTTCTCTATGTGGGTAAATACTCTTCCTCTGCAAAAGGGATAGCCTAGCTTATCCATCATGCCGCCAGCGGCGCCGGCATATTCGAAGTATTCTTTATTGTGGTAGGATCGGATTTTGGGTTGGACAGCTGCTATTTCAGGGTTATTCTCAAGTACAGATACAAGAGGCCCTATCCAGTTAGCATCTACTTCTACATCTGAATTGAGGAGGATGGTGTAAGGAGTTTCTACTAGCTCTACGGCACGATTATTCCCTTCAGCAAAGCCGTAGTTTTCTCCCAGTTCCACTACTTTAATAGTAGGAAATTGAGACTTTACAAAAGCTACGCTGTCATCTTTGGAGCCATTATCAGCTACCCAGATCTCAGCTTTGTCATACGTACTGGCAAGAACAGACGGAAGAAATTTCTCGAGAAGGTCTCTGCCATTCCAGTTAAGAATGACTACGGTAACATCCTTCATACATTAACCCAAACCAAAATTACTCAAATCCATGCCAGGAATATTGGGGATAATTCCCTTGGTAGCATCCTGAAGTTCCTCTCTCCCACGTGCTTCCGCTTGTTCCAAGGCACGATTTACAGCAGCAGTAATAAGGTCTTCCATGATTTCTGGATCATCCTTATCTATGATATCCGGATCCAGTTTTATCTTCAATACTTTTCTATTTGCGTTAGCAGTAACTCTCACCATTCCTCCCCCCGCTTCAGATTCCACGGTGATGTCATCCAGTTGCTCCTTAACTTCTTTCAAACGGGATTGCATCTCCTGGATCTTTCCCATCATGTCCCCCAAATTGAACATACTTCCTTGTATTAATCGATTTAACTTTATAGAGCTTTTACACTTAATAATAATTTCAGGTTCAAACAGACTCAAACCTCAAGTGCTTCGTCGCCTTCAGCGGGACTCCAATGCGTCCCACTATCCCCCCACAACCAGTGGAGAGTCGGCCACCCCTCTCTTATTGCTAAAATATGAAAATTCGAACTTAATAGCTTACTCAGTAAAATTCTTAGACAAAATCATTACGATAACAGTAGCTTGAGTATCCTTTCTAAACCTCATAGGCTGATACAAGTGCCTCTGAAAGCCTATCTCCTTCTCTGGGACTATGCTTCCATCTTCTATGAGACCATAACCAATAAGGAGGCGCTTCTGTGATGGCTTTCTCCAGATACACATGGTACTCGTCTGTCAGCCTCTCTGCATTTTCCTCTGAGTAAGGATAAAACGAGTCAGTAGGGATCCTGATTACATGCATCTCATATTTCCCTCTGGCCACCTTCCTCATATCCGTGAAATACACTCTGGACTTAGTTTTTAAAGCCAACTTAGCTGCAGCAGTATGAATGGCCGTAGGTATCCCCATTAAAGGACTGAAATACAAAACTGGTTCCCTACTAGGAGACTGATCATTAATAAAGCCTATCACACCCGGCGATCTTAAGGCCTTTATAGACTCCCTCATGGCGTTTTGCATCCTGATGGGAATCATACCTCGCTTTATGCGCATAACTCTTACCAGTCTTCCTACTACAGGATTCTTAATTCGGGTGTATATCCCATAGGTGGGTAGGTCCAGGTGTAGATCCCAGCAAGCCAGCATCCACTCAAAATTACCATAGTGGGTACAGTAGATCACATTTCCTTTATCATGCTGTCTGATCTCTTCTAAAGTATCCGGCGTTTTTAGGACCACTCTCCTATCAAGCTCTTTGTCTCCCAAACTCAAGCTTTTGACCGTTTCCAGAAAGGTATCACATAAATGCTGGTAGAACTTTTTCTGTATCTGCTGAAGTTCCTGGTCCGGCTTATTTGGGAAGGCTCGCTTCAGGTTATCAAACACTACTTTCTTCCTATACCCTAGTATCCTGTAGACGATGAAAAAGAAAAAATCACTCATTCTCAGCAATACCCACATGGGTAAAAGACTGATAGAGTATAAAAGTCCGTAAAATAAGGGGTATAAAATCCGATTGAAGCCTTTCAGCTTCTCGAGTTCGTGCAGCTCACTCATTAGTCCCTGATGATCAATTTTGTATCATACTTCTGGTTAGCATTGGTCCTGTCTTCCTCAAAATCCTGAAGAGCAGGTACTCTTC
>JBCDBC010000494.1:0-4810 GCA_039184535.1 Bacteroidota bacterium
ATAACACTTTTTTTCTTAAAAGGCAACAAGCAAAAGTTGTATAATTTAAAATCTTAGCCTAGTAGATAATTCTTGTTTTGAATATTTTTTGCAATTCCTTCAGACTGGGGTTCTTTTTGATCATTTCTTGCAGTTTTTCTTCCTGTGTGTAGGCTTTGGGAGTTTGTTTTTGGGGAAGAGTAGGGTCCATACCGAGTTCTAAAAATAGTTCCTGGACCCCCAGGCTATTCCTCAGAAATGGTAGGATATCTTTTTCTTTTTCCAGCAATTGAAGCTCTATGGAATTCTCTACCAGGCATATCCATTTGTTGTGATCAAACGTGTGATTGCCATGTACCAGGGTAGAGGCAAGAGAATACTTATCTTCTTTTTTCAACCTTTCTACATATACCGCTAATGCCTTCTTAAATGCCTCAATATCAACACTTATTTCAGGGTTTACGCTATACTCCTGGACTACTTCCTGCTCTTCTACTGTACTTTCTTGAGATTTTTTCTGTAGATAATTCTTTTGCATAGCAGAAAAATCCTGGGTGAGAGGACATTCTGCAGAAACGTTGGGAAGAGGCTTGGTTAAAGTAGCTTTAGGGTTTTTAGAAGAAGTACCATTGGTATGAACATTTGCTAGTTCAGGAGAAATAGAAGGGGTGATTTTTTCAATTTTCGAAGAGTTTTCTTCGTTGACAGTTTTTTCAGAGGAAGTAGTCTGTAATTCTATCGGTTTTGAAGGGAGGGGAGAAGCATTTTCATGCTTGTTCTGAATTAAGGGATTTTTTTTTTCGAGGTTATTATCGGTTTCGGTACTTTTAACCAGCTTGATGGCATTACCTAGATGTGCTAGCTTCAATAAGGTAAGTTCTACTAACAGCCTTGGGTTAGCTACAGACTTTACGCGAGATTCTGCCTCACTGCATAGGTTAAAGGCATGGAGTAAGAAGGTCTCTTCTAATTCGCCACTTTGTTGTAAATACTTAGCCTTTACCTTTTCACTCGTTTCTAGTAATTCTATGGTTTGAGGGCTTTTGGCCACTAACAGGTTTCGAAAATGCTCCAATAGACCCATGAGGAAGTCTTTGGCCTCAAAGCCTTTTTCTATGATTTCATGAAGAATCAGCAAAAGAGCCTTATGGTCATGCTGCTGAATGGACTGCACGGCTTTGAAGTAATAGTCATAGTCCAGGATATTCAGATTCTCCAGCACGGAAGAAAATGTCAGATTTTTCCCTGTGAAGCTCACTAGCTGATCAAACAGACTCAAGCCATCCCTTAGGGCTCCATCAGCTTTCAAGCCTATCTGCTGAAGGGCTGCATACTCAAAGGTGATGTCTTCCTGCTCACATATGTGTTGTAAATGCTTGGAGATATCATCTACCTTAATTCTCCTGAAATCAAATTTCTGACATCTGGAGAGAATGGTGGGCAGAATCTTATGCTTTTCAGTTGTAGCCAGAATGAATAGGACGTGTGCGGGAGGCTCTTCCAGGGTTTTCAGGAAGGCATTAAAGGCCGCCTGTGAAAGCATGTGAACCTCATCTATGATGTATACGCTCTTGGTTCCAGTAGTAGGAACATAGCGGGTTTGCTCTATCAGGTTTCTTATATCGTCTACGCTATTATTGGAAGCCGCATCCAGCTCATGTATGTTGAGGCTTTTTCCCTCATTAAAGCTTCGGCAGGATTCACAATTGTTACAGGGTTCTCCATCACTGCTTAAGTTTGTACAGTTGATGGCCTTTGCCAATATCCTGGCACAGGTAGTCTTTCCTACTCCTCTGGGCCCAGAAAATAGAAATGCATGTGCCAACTGGTCTGTGATGATGGCACTTTTCAGCGTATTAGTAACATGAGACTGCCCTACAACAGATGCAAACGTCCCCGGACGATACTTTCTGGCGGATACGATGTAGTTACCCATATAAGCAAATGTAAGCAAAATTGAGAGAGGATGTTCCCCGGGGCTGACGAAAAACTGTGGATAACCTCCATTTTCGTCCTTGAGTGATCTCAGGAAATAAGAAGATGAGCAGGAAATATCAGTTAGCGTTCTAATTGTGAGAACTTTCTACACATAATGGTGCTTTTGAATAGTTCCTTTCTTTAAATTAGCGCCCTGAAATAGTAAAACATGAGTGATAATCTGGACATTAAATTACCAAATGGGGAGATAAAGCATTACCCCAAAGGAGTTACTGGCTTTGAGATAGCGCGAGATATCAGTGAAGGTCTCGCGAGAAATGCCCTTGCAGTTAAAGTAAATGGGGATGTAGTAGAAACGAACAGACCTATAGATACGGATGCAAATGTTCAGATTCTCACGTGGAAGGATGCAGAAGGAAAATCTACGCTTTGGCACTCCTCAGCACATATTCTGGCTGAAGCCATAGAGGCACTTTATCCAGGCGTAAAATTAGGAATAGGTCCAGCCATAGAACAGGGATTCTATTATGATATAGACTTTGGAGACTATGAGTTCGGCGCCCATGACTTCCAGAAGATAGAGAAGAAGTTCATAGAACTAGCTCGTTCCGGCGAGACATTTGAGAGAAAGGATGTAACTAAGGCTGAAGCACTAGCGCATTATCAGAAAATGGGAAATGAGTACAAGGTAGAGCTGATAGAAGGGTTGGAAGATGGGAATATCACCTTTTATGAGTCAGGAGCATTTACTGACTTATGTAGAGGGCCACACATTCCTAACTCTAAGGTGATTAAGGCCGTTAAAATTCTGAATACTGCCGGAGCATACTGGAGGGGAGATGAGAATAACCCTCAGATGACTCGTATCTATGCCATTTCTTTTCCTAAGAAAAAAGAACTGGATGAGTACCTGGAGATGTTGGAGGAGGCGAAAAAACGCGACCATAGAAAGATAGGGAAAGAGCTAGGGCTGTTCACCTTCTCTGAGAAGGTAGGACAAGGTCTTCCCATGTGGATGCCTAAGGGAACTGTCCTTAAGGAGCTCCTCGTAAACTTCCTAAAGGATATTCAGGAAGAATATGGCTATCAGCAGGTGTCTACTCCTCATATAGGGAGAAAAGAACTATATGTTACTTCAGGACACTATGAAAAGTATGGCGCTGACTCCTTTCAGCCTATACATACTCCTCATGAAGGAGAAGAGTTCCTACTGAAGCCCATGAATTGCCCTCATCATTGTGAGATTTACCAGGCAAGACCCAGGTCGTACAAAGACCTGCCTATCAGATATGCAGAGTTTGGAACTGTTTACAGATATGAGCAGAGTGGAGAGTTACACGGACTTACTCGGGTGAGAGGCTTTACTCAGGATGACGCCCATATCTTCTGTACACCTGAACAGGTAAAGGACGAGTTCAAGAAAGTAATAGACATAGTGCTCTATATTTTCAAAATCCTTGACTTTAAGGAATATAAGGCTCAGATCTCTTTACGTGATCCTGATAATCCTGCTAAGTACTTTGGGGAAAAGGAAGACTGGGATAAGGCAGAGCAGGCCATCATAGAGGCCGCCGATGAAAAAGGATTGGAGACGGTTACAGAATATGGGGAAGCTGCTTTCTATGGGCCCAAGCTGGACTTCATGGTGAGAGATGCACTGAGAAGAGAGTGGCAGCTGGGAACCATCCAGCTAGACTACCAACTTCCAGAACGTTTTGAACTGGAGTACGTAGGAGCAGATAATCAGAAACATAGACCTGTGATGATTCACAGGGCCCCATTTGGATCTCTGGAACGCTTTGTAGCTGTATTGATAGAGCACACGGCAGGAGACTTTCCCCTCTGGTTATCACCTGTACAGGCTATTCTCCTCCCTGTAAGTGAGAAATTTAATCCCTATGCCATCAAGGTAAAGAAAGCCCTAAAGAGAAGAGGGATAAGAGTAGAGGTGGATGAGCGATATGAGAAAGTAGGAAGGAAGATAAGAGATGCAGAAATGGGGAAATACCCCTTCATGCTGATCGTAGGAGAGCAGGAAGAAGGAAATGGTACAGTTTCTGTTCGTAAGCGAAAAGAAGGGGATCTAGGAACTATGAGTATCTCAGATTTCCAGGAGCATATCCATAATGAACTGGATACTTTACTTGAGAGAGAATAATTATCTGCTGAAGAAGTTCTGATAAGGACTAGTTAAGTGGTTAATTATTAAGAATTTTTGGAAATTTTATGTTAAAATTGTTTATAGTGTAGGTAGTTGTGAGTTAAGGCCTTAGGTATATCTTCAATTTGAATTGGCCTTACCCTTTACTATCACTAACTTTAATAAAATCTGTTTTACCCTTTAAATTAATTTAGAAGAATTTGGCAAAAGGAAGAAGATCAAATAATAGAGGAAGAAGAGTAGTTCAAAGAAGAGAACATCGCATCAACCAGGAAATAAGAGTTCCTGAAGTAAGATTGGTCGGATTGAAAGATGCTGGCTTTGAAAACATGGAAGACGGTGTATACCCTACACGTCAGGCACTGGATATGGCTCAGGATATGGAAGTTGATCTAATAGAGGTCGCTGCTGCTGCCAAGCCACCAGTATGTAGAATCATGGAGTATTCTAAGTTCAAGTATGAACTTAAGAAGAGAAAGAAAGAGGCTAAAGCCAAGCAGGCAACTGTGGTCATGAAAGAAATTCGATTTGGCCCTAATACAGATGACCATGATTTCAACTTTAAATTGAGACACGCACAGAAGTTCTTGTCTGAAGGGAACAAGTTGAAAGCGTATGTTCAATTCCGAGGAAGAAATATAATTTATAAAAATAGAGGAGCTGACATGTTGGCAAAGTTCGCAGATGAACTAGATGAACTAGCCAAGATTGAGATGTCTCCTAAGATGGAGG
>JBCDBC010000495.1:0-4807 GCA_039184535.1 Bacteroidota bacterium
CTCCCTTTTAGGGGATAACATTTAGCAGAACTACTCATTCTATTCTTCTCTTTAGCACATAGAAGCGAAAGAGATTACCCGGCTCTTGTCCATCATAGTTGCAGGTGAGTTCATATCCCTGCTCATACATGAAGTTTATGACGTCTATGCTGGAATTGAACCTCAAAGGTTTACCATTCTCATCCAATAAGGACCGATATTGATTTCTGGGTTGTTTAACGGCCTGACCATAGTCAATGATGACTTCTACATAATTTTTCAAAGAAAAATATTCTATTCCTAGCTCTATGTACCTGGTATCTATGTCCGCTAATGGGATGCCATTCACAGTTTGAGCAGTAGATGAATTTACGAGAAGACTTAACCCCAGACCAAAGAGAAGTATGTATTTTTTCATGAGCTTTTTCTTTAAAGACCATCTCTTTCCTGAAAAGTTGGGGTAAAAAAAAGCCCCTCCAAAAGGAGAGGCTTTTTACCAAGAATTGACTTTCCTAACGTCTGAGTACAATTCTGTCTGTCAGCGTTTGCTGACTTCCTACTAGTTGAAGGATGTATACCCCTTCAGGCTGGTTACTAAGTTCTATCATGGATTTACCTACAGGTATATCTTGGGTTTGAATGACTAGTTGACCTGTGTAATTGAATACATTCAATTTCATATCTGTTAGGTCAGTAGGCAGTTCCAGCCAGAAGGTACCGTTAGATGGATTAGGATAGAGCTTGATGCCCTCAATCTGGAAGTCAGATAGTGAGGTGGCCAACGTCTGCTGTAGACCTACTCCACTTACCCCATCAAAGGTGAATCTATCCGTATGGCTGATCACTCTGTCAAGGTCCATATAGTCTGCTGCTACTGTCTCCTCATGTCCGTCAGCTTCACGCCAGATTTTCCAGGTGAAGGTTTCTCCTTCTGCAAATCCGTCTTTCACCTCAGTAGTAGGATCATCGGCAAAAGCGGCCAGAGCGATGTTATCTCCTGTCCAGCGGGCTTTACCTCCACTTATCAGTCTTCCGTCTCTTTCATAGAATACCCCTACATAATCTCCTACTTGTAGGTTCTGACCGTTGAAAGTACCAGTAAGACCCGGACTGATGATGAGGGTATGATTTTCTCCTGTATGAGTAACCTCCCAGGCAGGACCTTCAACACTTCTGATAGACTGAGAAGGTCTGTTTTTGTCAGTAGGCTGTTCTACCGCAGGCAGACTGTTAGTGTTTGGTGCGGCGTAGAATAGCTGAGCTTCCTCGCGCATTTTCACTTGATAGCCCTGACCCGCTACCATATTTCCTAAGGCATTAGCCCCTGCGAAAGGGAAGTAAGCCTTACCCAATATGTCCTTCACAATAATGGTTTGGGTGGAGATATCTGAGAAAGCCGTAGCTACATTCACCGGATCTTCCAGTAGGTAGGACATGATACCCCATCCTTCTTTCAGCGGTATAGCGGTAGTAGGATCAGTCTTAGCCCCATTAATAGATAGTGCCAGGTTGCTATCACTGGTGTTTCTCAACTTATATCCTTTGCGGATATCCCATTCTTCAATGAGGTTGATTCCGAAAGAAGGCACATAAGCTTTTCCATCTTCATCTTTTACCAGTGAAATGCTGCTGGCTACAGAGGAGAAAATTCCGGCTATATCAGGATTTCCAGGCTTGATATAGGAGGAGATCATGTTCCATTCTGGCGTCAAAGTAAGTGTTTGTGTTTCGCTTAGGCCATCTGACAGACTGGTCAGTCCACTGATACCATCATTAGCATACTCTCCTTGATGGGTGTAGAGGAAGTTAGTAGGTTCATAAGTAGCGTTTACGGCATACTCAGTTTCCGTAGCGCTCTTCCATATGCGCCAGCTAAAGCTTTCACCGCTTTTAAAGCCATTCTTTCCTCTTTCAGTAATATCATTTCCAAAGGCAGCTACAGAAGTATTCTCCCCAGTCCATTTAACCTTACCTCCACAGATTTCTTCCTCATCATTTTTGAAGAATACACCCAGGAAGTCTCCGGCTTCTAAGGTTTGTCCGTCTACATTGATGGGGATGTCATTTCTCACAATGATGGTATGGTTCTCACCCGTGGGCATTACTGGCCAGTCTGGTTCTACCTCATCATTGCATACTTCTACCTTAATGTTAGACTTGGTGGTATTACTTATCCCATTTTGCGTAACCGTTAAGCTTACACGGTATCTACCTGCCTCATTAAAGGTAACTTTGGGGTTTTCTTCAGAGGAAGTAGCTGGGGCTCCACCTGGAATGTCCCAAGCATAGGTAACTGTCTGCCCACTTTGTAAGCCAGTGGTAGTATTAGTGAACTGTACCTCTTCCCCTTCACATGGATTAGAATTATCTACGATGAAGTCTGCATCTAGCTCATTTGGATCACAGCTCTGAACGTTCATGAACTCAGTCTTACTTTCTGTATCACTTTGTCCGTCGGCTGTTATGCTGAGGCCGACATCATAAGATCCTGCTTGCGCATAGGTAACGGTAGGTATGGCCTCCGTAGAACTGCTAGGTGTACCTCCTGGGAAAGACCAATTGTAAGAAGCGTCACCACTAGCCAATGGCTGGTTCATGTCATAGTAGGCTATTAGACCATCTTCATTCCCGTCCAGTTCCTTGTCTTTATTCTCATTAATCTGCTCTTCAGTTCTGGCGGTATTCCATAGTCTTATTTCATCTAGGGAACCTTCTAAATTAGGATCTTGGCTAAACTGAGATCTTGCCAACCACATATCTTCAAAGTTGCCCATATCTTCTGGGTAGAAGGTGAAGGTAGCCTGTCCCTTTAATACGCCATTGATATAGACCCTTGCATTATTTTGAGAACCATTAGTATCTAGCACAAAGGCCATATGATACCAACGGTTTAGCTGAAGGGCTTCTGTTACTTCCAGTTCTTGTCTATCAGCTGATCTCATAATAACTCTGGGCCTCTTGGTATTTCTCTCCACAGGTATGAAGATCATCCAATCCGTAGTAGAAGAACCAAAGTCAAAAATTCTGGCCTGTTCTCTATTCTCTTTATGGAAGTACCAGGTTTCAAAGGTAAAAGAGCGGACTTCTGTTAACAATCCGTCAGGAAGGTCAACGAAATCATCATTTCCATCAAAATTAAGGGCTTTATCAAATCCTTGAGGACCTGCGGTTGAAGGTAATCCAAAGTTTCTAATGGCACCATCTAAATCATTTGGTCCCTGATCTGGAAGCACCCTAGACAATACGTTGGGTGTAAAGGTAACCTCTGTTCCCTTACAGGGGCGGGTATCATCTACTGTGAAGTTAGCTTCGAATCCACTTCCTGTACCTGAACCAGGATTGGGTCTTTCTTCTACATTAATGCGGACAAAGGCTACATTGTTCTGCTCATTAGACTCTTTGATTTTATTGGGGACATCCACTACATAAAGAATGTAGCCAGGTCCTACAGGAACACTATTAGGCATTCTCACGGTCTCTCCTTCAGTTCTCTTGTCTCCGGCCTCCAGTGGTTCAATACTGTCTCTGTTATTCCCTAGTAGAATATCAGCATTAGGGTTGAAGGAAGTATTAGTAGAGTAGTAATACTTACCATCTGTAAAAGTAGTACCTGGACCATTTCCCTGGTTTTTAGTTACTACGCTTCCTGATAGTTTTTGTCCCTGTTTAACGGTTAATTCCGTTTTTCCATCTACCACAAAGTCTTCAAGGACATAGTCAGGATTTCCAACCCTAATCTTAATACGAGTAGACACTGTATTATTCTGGTCATTACACTCATCCACTATATTATCTGCATCCTGGTGGAAGATGAGGAAGTAATCTCCAGCAGCAGTATTAGCCGGAATTTGTACGGTACGAGTAATGGTTACTCTCTGATTAGCACTCAGGTCTCTTGTAGGAAGATTCGTGGTGGGGAGCAATTCAATTGGATTTCCGCTTCCAAGGCTGCTAGAGGTATTCAGGAATATTTTGTCTTTTCCCCCACTAGCAGATCCATTAGCATTGCCTTCATTGGCTAGCGTAACTCTAATTCGGATATCTTCTTCAGGATTAGCCGCATTTGGAGCTTGGAGGTTTGAAGGGACGTAATCCGGCCCATTGTTATTGCCTATGGAGATAGGATAAGTAATTATATTTCCTCCTGCAAAAGCTTCTGTAACAACCTCGTCAGCATCTGCAAAAAAGATAATTACATAATCTCCGGGTTCAATGTTATCAGGAATACTGATGGAGCCTGTCGTGGTATAAGTATCTCCCGGACGTACTTGTTGAGAAGGGATGGAAGTTTCCGTTATTTCCTGAAAATTATTGAAGGCTTCGCGGTCTTTTGCCAGGTAAAAACGGTCAAAAGAGACCGCTAACTCTTCCTGGGTAAACGCTCTATCTCCATCATTTCCTACTGTAGCTGTATAAGTTGCCACATCGCCAGGTTGTACACAGTTATCTCCCTCAATAGATTCCGCCTTAAAATCAGGAAGAATACAATTAGGGTCATCAGGATTGGTAAGAGATAAGGTATATCTGCCTTTCGCACCATTCTTTCCATCTACCACTAAATAATAGGGTCCTGCAGAAAGGGCTACGTCTATTTGATTAGGCTCAATTCTTATACAAGAATTTGGATCGCATGAGCTGTAAAGAATTAACTCCTGCCCTGGGGTTTTTTCTTCCAGTGTGGCAATAAAGCGTCCCCCATCCCAATTAATCTGATAGATTCTTTCAGCTCCGGTATATCCATCTTGTCCGCAGTGGGTATCAAGATTTTGGCTGGACGGGGTAAAACTAACCGTAGCTCCACACTGAAGACTAGTGGTAACATTACTAC
>JBCDBC010000496.1:0-4804 GCA_039184535.1 Bacteroidota bacterium
TGTCTTCCCGATGATGGTCCGGGATTACGCGCTCGGTGAGATCATAGAACTTCTTGAAGTTTACCCGATGCGAGGTCGAGAGCTCTCCCGCATACCACATGTAATCGAGCGCCAGCTTATGCGGCGGGCGCGCCCACATCTGTTTCTTGCCGACAATCTTTGTATCGAATGCGTCGGTACAAAGCGGCCCCTCTTTTTCAATCCGCTCACGAAGACCATTGCGCCCGTCGGCATCCAGCATGCCGCGATGCCATTCCCATTTCCGAACCTTTGCTTCCATTCGGCGGAATTGCCGTCCCCGTGGAAAACCATAAAGCTTGGTCTCATTCGTCAGCTAAGAAAAGGGAGAGAATTGCCAAAACATCAGCGGGTGAGGCGCGTATATATAGGGTATCACTATCCCGTTTACATTTTCCCCTTAGACCATTCCGCTTCTAGTGGCAAAAAAGGCAAGTATGAAACCAACTACCGAGACGAACAATCTTCAGGAATATTATGATCTCCTGTTACCCATAGCCGGCAATATGTTGAAAGACCAAAGCCAGGCAGAAGATGTGGTACAGGAAACCCTCCTTAGATGGGTGGCTAGAGAGGATAAAGATCTTGACAATCCTAAAGGCTATCTGGTCAGAAGTACCATCAACAGATGTCTGAACGTAATTAGGGACCAGAAAAAATTTCATGGCCAAAACGCTGTAGACATAGCCCCGGAATTATTAGTAGACCACCTTCCACAGCTGATAGAAAATGGCCCAGACCTTTCTAACGGGATATTGAGAATTCTGGCTAGACTGAATCCTATGGAAAGAGCCATCTTTATTCTGAAAGAACTCTTTGATTATTCTCATAAAGAAATTGCAGACTTATTGGGGATTACCCCTGAGAATTCCCGCCAGATTCTCTCCCGTGCAAAAAGACACCTAAAAGCAGACAAGAGTAGGTATACTGTAGACATAGAACACCACCAGGAGTTATATCAGACTTTTGTGGAAGTATGTCAGGGGCAGGATTTAGGGAGGCTGATAGAAATTCTCAAGGATGACATTAAAATCTCCAGTCCTGAAATTCAGAATATGCTGACCGGTCATGTGGATGCAGGCATATATCTGCTTAAGATTTTTAGAGACGTACATTCTATTTCCTGGTATCATACAGCCGGCGGGCCTTATTTATTACTGGGGAAAACAGATAAAAGTCAGCTCTGGCTTAAGCTGTATTTAGCGGTAGGAAAGCTCATTCAGATAGATATAGAGCAGGAAATAGGGTATAAAGAGAAAGAAATGATTGTCTCTTACCCCATGTTAAAACAGAGCTAATTCTCCTTTATATATTGCTGAGGACTTTTGAAGGAAATATTGTTACTTTGCCTGTCACGCTGAGTAGCTACTATGTGTCATACCATCACAATGTTCCTCAAAAGCCAAATCAGTTAATAACTATATGAGCCAAATAGAAACCGAAATTACAGAAGCCATCTCCAAGCTTAACCGTTTTGATGACAAGTTCCTGAATGAGCGTAAAGTATTCCTTTGGGGTGTGGTGGATGACAGTTCTGCCAAGCATGTGGTAAACCGTCTGATGTACCTTGAAAGCAAGGATCCCGGAAAAGAAATCAAGTTCTATATCAATAGCCCCGGAGGGATGGTTACTTCTGGTATGTCTATCTATGACACCATGCAGATGATCAGTTCTCCTGTAACTACTGTTTGTATGGGATTGGCCGCTTCTATGGGTTCTCTCCTGCTTTCAGGTGGAGAGAAAGGACAGAGATATATGTTCCCTAACGGAAGGGTGATGATTCACCAGCCTAGTATGGGATTCATCCAGGGGCAGGCTTCAGATATTCAGATCACTACTGAGCAGATTCTGAAGACAAGAGAAATCATTGCAAAAATTCTGGCAGATAACTGTGGAAAGAAATACGATCAGGTATTTAAGGATTTCAATAGAGACTACTGGATGGATGCAGAAGAATCTCTGGAGTACGGAATCGTGGATAAAATAGCGGATGCTTCTCTGTTAACTGTCCAGAGCTAAGACTAGCCAGACTAGTAAATAGAAAATACTTGAGCCATTCTTCTAAAAGGGATGGCTCATTCTTTTTTGACACGGACATGAGTATTACTTAAGCGCGAGTTAACTACCAGTGCTTCGTCGCTTGCAGCGGGCCTTCATTTTGGCATTCGCCCCAAAACGAAGCAAAAACGCTTTGTCCCGCCAATGCATCTCCACAAGCCGCCCACGATCAGTGGCGTGACGGCCAGCCCGTATATAGCTTATTCTGTTAAAAGAGCTATTTTGGGTATAATTAGCTAAGAATTATCAAGTGTTATCTCGAACTGGAGTTTGCCTACAGGATAATATCCTACTGAAGTTTCTCCTTTACTACCAGAAGAATTCTTTGAACCCACTGGCTGTACATTTTCCCTGAAGGATGCAGACCATCTGAAGCTACCAGCTCTGGATCATCCAGCCCCTTTCTGGAAATGTCAGTGATGTTGTAGAAGTCTATTCCTGCGGCTTCACACATGCCACGGGCCATCTCATTATACAGGTCTAATTCTCTGGCTATTTTTTCCGGGTTTCTGTTTTTCCCAAAGGGCGTTACGCCATAATCAGGAATGGAGACCACAAACACATGATCTTTCTCTCCTCCGGCAAATCCTACTGACTGACTCAGTAGCTCCTGAAATTCCGTTCGGTATTGGGCTGTGTCATAGCCCCTAAACTGGTTATTCACCCCTATGAGTAGGGACACAAGATCAAAGGTATCCTGAACATTGGCAGAGGCTATCCCTTGCTGGAGTTCATCTGTGGTCCATCCTGTGGTAGCTATGATGAGGGGATCTTCCACCTGAAAGCCTAAACTGTTGAGGCTATCTGCTAATTGGACAGGCCATCTTAAGGCAGTATCTACGCTTTCACCTATGGTGTAGGAATCTCCCAGTGCCAGGTACATATAGGATGTAGGGGCTTCTTCGGTGATAGGTTGCTGTGTTTCCTCACAGCTAAACAGCATGATCAGCGAGATGATGAAAAGAGAAGGGAATAATTTCATGTCCAGGTCAATTATTTAGGGTCGTTTATGTGCAGTAAGTATGACCGAAAGGCCTAAGTTTCTCTGTACCATCCGGTCTGGTACCTTGATCACAGGGACCAGCCTATTAATCCAGCTTACAGGGCCTTCCGGAATCAGCTTATTCTGCTATCGGCTTCCGAATACCCACCAGCCCAATATACCCAGAAAGTTAACATGCTCCGCTTTTGATAGAGTCTCAAGGTTACCAAGCCTTCTGGATCTTTCTCTTTGAAAGCAAATGCTCTTATCGGGAAAACAATCCGTATTTTAATATGCAGTAAATAGCTCTCACACCATCTTTCCAGCCTATCTTTTTCCCTTCTTCATAGGTTCTTCCGTAATAGGAGATCCCCACCTCATAAATCCTGATATCTTTCACACGGGAGATCTTGGCTGTTACCTCTGGCTCAAAGCCAAACCTTTTCTCCTTGAGGCTCAGACCTTGTACGATATCCGTTTTGAATAGCTTATAGCAGGTTTCCATGTCTGTCATGTTCAGGTTAGTGAACATATTAGAGAGGAAGGTCAGGAACTTATTACCGATGGAGTGCCAGAAGAATAGTACTCTGTGTGGATTCCCTCCCATAAAACGGGAGCCATACACTACGTCTGCAAAACCGTCACAAACGGGCTTTAGGAGGAGATTATATTCAGCTGGATCATATTCCAGATCCGCATCTTGAATAATAAGGTATTCTCCAGAAGCTTTTTTGATACCGTTATGGAGAGCAGCACCCTTGCCCTGATTTTTTTCATGGGCCAGATACTCTATGGTAATCTCAGGATGTTCTTTCTGATAAGCTAATATGATGTCTTCAGATGTATCAGTAGAGCAGTCATTAACAATGATGAGTTCTTTCTCTATTCCGTGGATCAGCTTCGTCTCTCGTACTCTATCCAAAATTTGGGTGAGTGTTCTCTCTTCATTGTAGACAGGAATGATAACCGACAGTTTTTGTATATCCATCTGGATGTGCCCTATAAGCTCTATGGCATGTTTTAGGTTACCAAATTGGGCATAAGGCCATCAAGAAACAAGTACCTGCTTAGGCATGCATGAGATAGGGTTTTCTTTCTTCCGTTAAGCCTAGTTGGGTCCTGTCCCAGCTACTGAAAAGCACAGACTGAATGAAGTATTGATCCTTTGGAAAATTAGCCTGGGCACTGCTTTCATACATATCCAGTCCGGGAACCATATGTAACATAAGACCCCAAACGTTATGCATCATCAGGGTCCTTGTGGGGTGATGTACTCTCGTAAAACCAGAAGACTCTAAGCTTTGTAGAGAATGTATGGGGGTATTGAAGAGATCTTTTCTGTTCAGGAGAATTCTACAGCCCAGTGGGTCCTCATACTCAGGTCTTAGCTGAAACTGGCAAAGTCCTCCTTGCTGATCAAAGGAAGCCACGAAGCCCAGGTGCCTATAATCCCAGTCCCATAATGGATACTCCTGTGTGTTGAGACCGGATAGGGCTTCTTTCGAGCTCCACTCTTCGTGGGCTATCTGCCATGGATCTCCCAATATATTAAATACTTCCTCATAGCCCATCCCGAAGTGAAGGGATTTTCCATTCAGGTTTTGGATTCCCTGGCCGGGAACCAAGGAGTAAACAGGGGTATATTTTCCCGCAAATTTGCCGGATATTCTGAATCCCTGGGCATCTTCTCCTATGCCTGAGTGGGGGTCTACGTGAAAACTATTTTTATCAGCATGTTGGAGGTAA
>JBCDBC010000497.1:0-4801 GCA_039184535.1 Bacteroidota bacterium
ATCAAAACAGCTAACACACATGAAAGAATTAATTATTGTCAACACGCCTGATGTACCTGGAAGAACCATTTCTAAAGCCTTAGGGATGGCCAGAGGAAGTACTACCAGAGCCAGATTTATAGGGAGAGACTTTATTGCCGGATTAAAGATGATAGCAGGAGGAGAAATATCAGAATATACAAAGCTGCTGAAGATGGCCAGAGAGCAGGCATTAGAGCGCATGATAGAAGATGCAGGAGAAATGGGGGCAGATGCTATCGTTAATGTGAGAATCACCACCGCTACCATTATGTCTGGTGCCTCAGAGATTTTGGCTTATGGTACTGCAGTAACCTTAACAGATGGATAATGCTATTACTAGCTTATAAAGTCGTACAGAAAGCCAAAGGAGGGAAACCCTCTAAGAAAAGGCAGAAACCTTTGACTCCTAAGGTTCGCAAGGGAGAATAGAAAAGTATCTTCAAGGGAGTCGTCTTGAAGTAGGACAATCCCTGAGGTTCTCGAAGGGGTATGATGTCCCAGCTAGCTAAGTCGTTTCGAGAGCCTTGGTTGCTGAACCTGTCGAAGTACAACGAACTTATAGGGGGCATTTTTGCCCCTATTTCATGCCCCTCCCTATTTCATTTCTTCTTTCCTTTATGGCTTAGAGAAACTATCCAATCCAGGTTGATACAGCTTGAAGCCTGTACGGGCCTTTTCTATATCCACCATCACTTTCACTTCCTGCAAAAGCTGTTTGGCGTCATAAACGATTCCATCTTTGATGGTGTACTTCACGCCTCCTACGCGTACCACCTCATTATCATCATTCAGTTTGATGGCACCTGTACCGTATAATACTTTGAGGTTTTCCAACGGATTCTCTTCTATCAGAATCATATCTGCCATTTTCCCTACTTCTATGGTGCCTATTTTGTCGTCAAGTCCTAAGGATTTGGCACCCATGAGGGTGGCTGACCTGATGACTTCCATGGGGTGAAAACCGGCTTCCCTCAAAAGCTCCAGTTCACGTATGTAGGCAAAGCCGTATAACTGGAAGATGTATCCTGAATCAGAACCTGTGGTAACTTTTCCTCCACGGTTTTTATACTCATTCACAAAGGTCATCCAAAGACGATAGTTCTCTTTCCAGTCTACTTCTTCCTCAGTACCCCAGTAATGCCAGTAAGAGCCATGAGAGATTTTACTGGGTTGGTAAAAAGCCCAAAGGGAAGGGAGGGTATAATGCTCATGCCATTCCGCTCTACGTGCACGCATGAGATCACGGCTCGCCTCATAAATGTTAAAGGTGGGATCTATGGTAAAGCCCAAATTCAGCAGTGTATCCATAACCGCATTCCAGTGAGCTGAATAGGGCTTGGCTGCCTGTTTCCAAAGTTTACCAGCCTCTCCAAATCGGTCTTGTTCATTCTGATAGTTATAATCCAATGGATAGTTCTGGACAATCCGGTCGGTAAAGAGAGCTTCAGGTAGCCCATACCAGTGTTCCATACTGGTAAGTCCCATTTTTGCGGAGTGGAGGACGTTTAACCAGGCTACGTTTGTTTGAGCGTGGTGGCAGGCAGAGCGTAGACCTACTTTTCCAGCTTCATCCAAAGCCGCCGCCATGATATCTGGTCTCGCTCCGAAGAACTTAATGCCCTGGGCACCCTTCGCAGCTAAATCTCTCACCCATTCTCTAGCCATATCGGCATTGGCAATGGGTTCCGGGCTGCCCATCCCGAAACCCACATAGGCCTCTATTCTGGGTGCTACGATTTCATTGGTCTGACTTTTCGCTCTGTGGGTAAGCGTCCAGTCCAGCCCGTTAAAACTACCTGGTTCTCTGACAGTGGTTACGCCATGCGCCATCCAGAGCTTGAACACATACTCTGGGGTAGTTCCCTGCGCTCTTCCTCCTATGTGTCCATGCATATCCACAAAGCCTGGCAATAAGTACATGCCGGAAGCATCTATTTCTTTCGCTCCTGGTCTGGCCTTTGGTCTGTTTCTTTCGGGGATGTTGGTGCCAGGGTATCCAACTACATCTACTTCTGTGATAACATTTCCTTCTACCACTACATCTACCGGTCCTATGGGCGGAGCGCCATTTCCGTTAATGAGGGTAGCACCACGAATGATGAGCTGCTGATAGGGGCCGTCCCCCTGATTTCTGTCAGGAGCCATGCTCATCTGTGCAAAAGAATGGGAAAAGGCGATGAATAGGATTATGAGTAGGCTTAGCCTCTCTAAGGTAAATGGGTGCTGCATAGTGTCTTACGAAGTATATGACACAAATTAGTCATTATTTGAAAATAATCTAGGGGCTGGAAAATGAGGAGCACTAGTAAAGAAATAGATGCTTAGCTTGACTAAGCCCTGATTTGTTTGATACCCTCGTATGTTTGAGATATTAGACTTCATCTAATAGTAATGCAATCGCATAGTGATTGAAGAAGAACCTCAAAGAGATTCGATTAGTTAGATAATACCGCAGCGTTCTCCTGATCCAGAAGGGATCACACTTAGGAATCTTTCTTCACCTCTTCTGCAAAATGAAGCAAGACTCCACAAGGGTCCCACACATAGGTAACTATGGCACCATAGTCTTCTTCTTTCGGAGGATTTACGCGTGCACCCTCAAATTTTTTCTCCTTGAGAATGGCCTCTACATGCTCATACCATGCTTGGGCGCTTTCTACATTCAGGTAGATCATGAAGTTATTGGCCCAGTCTTGAGCGTAATATTTCTGGAGAAACATGCGCTGGCCTGCTAGCTCTACTTCGGCCAGACTATCAGATTTCCAGTTGAGTGTCCATCCCAGGCTGGTATAGAAATCTATAGAAAGCTCGTAGTCCTTAGTAGGGACAAATATCTTCAGGTCTTTGATGGTAGGAGTCTGGTCGGGCATATCAACAGCTTTAAGGGAAATTTACACAAGAAGGGGAGAGAAAAAAATAAGATTGATAAAAGCTCCCTACAAGCCTGGGAGCAGAAAAAAAATAACCACAGATTCCATGAATGAAATCTGTGGTTCAATATGATATAGTATCTGATACTATCTGATGTTAACTCTCCGTCTCCGGTCTTTCTCCAAACTGAACCTTCTCTCCAGATCCCCTAGAAATACTGGCATAGATGAGGGTATATCCAGCCTTTTTGACCGTGTTTTGCAGGTCTTCTATGGAGACTTCATGCTTATCTGAGATGGTGAACATAAACAGTCCGGTTTCATACTCAGTATCAATATCCTTCAGGTCTCCCAGCTTTTTGACTTTTTGGACTAGGCCAATAGAGCAAAAGGGGCATCCCAGTCCGTCTACCTTCATTTCTACAGCATCTCTGTCAGAAGATGACTGTGCGTTACTGACAATAGAGAAGGCAAATATGATGAATGAAAAAATGAGTATTCGTTTCATGATTTTTTTGAATTGAGTTAAAAAACAAGTCGTGTGCTCAGGAAGATGCTATGATCCCGTATCTCGGACTCAGCCAGTTCCTGACTAATTGGCCACTGATAAGCCATTTCCAAGGTCATTCTCCCATGGGAATACTGTAATCCCTGGGCATACATAAGTAGGTAATCTCTTCTCTCCACAAACCAGCTAGCCTGATATTCGAAGTATAGACTCAACTGTCTCAGTGGAAAGGAAGGCTTCAGCAAGGGCAACCCAAAAGCTACCTTATACCTGATTTCATCCTTGGTACTTTCTGGCATAAGGGCATAGCCTAACTCCTGATTGATCCCAAACTTGATGCTTTCATAGCCGGCAATGAGCCCCATATAACTTTGGTAGGTGCCCATACTGATCATGTCTATATCCAGCTTTTTCCCTGTAGGGAGGGTTTGCAAAGTCTTGAAGGCCATTCTGAAAGTCTTTCCAGTCTGGTCATTTCTGAGAAACTGATACTTTCCTATCAGCGAGATGTCTCCCAGGTTTCTTCCATTTCCCAGTCCTGAAGAAAATTCAAATAGATAATTCAGGTAGTTTACGTGCACTCCCACCAATATTTTGGGAGTAGGCAAGTAATGGTAAATGAAAGGAGTGTTGACAAAGCGCCCTCTATTGGTATGACGGATTTCTGTTAATGTCCTGACCGTAGAATTCCCTGCTCCTAACATGATAGGCTTATCAGTCAGAATAGGAGGGCCCTGAGCAAAAGAAATTTGATAGAATAGAGTTATCCCCAGAATGGAAATAAGATATTTTAGCTTCATATATGAGAATTAACAAATTGACGATTGGGTCAATTCATTTTCTCATAAGCGGAAGGACTGCACAAAAATAGGTATATCTACCTCAGGTAAAGGGGGCGTATATGCCCGCTGCCCTTTGTACAGCTCAAAAGAGGAATGATACGTTTCTAAAGGAACCTCAGTAAGAAAGGCTGTTTCTAAGCTTTGGAAAGCGGTTACTTCTACCTGCTGGTAATCCTCATCCAGGAAGAGCGTATAGCTCTCATCCTCACAGCAGCTTGGAGGAGCCTCCGCAAAAGTGGGATATTCAGTAGCTTCGGGAGCCACCCACCCACAGCGCATGGCATAGGTATTGAAACAGCTATTAGTTTGTTCGTAAAGACTTACCGCCTTCAATCTTCCGAAACAGTAGTGCATACTCAGGTTGAACCCTAATGCCGTAAACAGCATCAGACCAGCCAAGAGGCTTACTGAAATAGTATGCAGATGTTTCTTCAGCACAATCCAAATATACGGATTCTTTTATAGATGTGTTCTCACTTGTGTTAAACTGATGAAAAAAGAATTCCCAACCGCAATCATCAGTAGATCAGGGTTGGGGAAAGATAGTGTTAGTATACTTA
>JBCDBC010000498.1:0-4789 GCA_039184535.1 Bacteroidota bacterium
ATATCTACCCCGGAATAGATGTTCAGTACTACAGTACAAACTCTTACCAACTTAAATATGATGTCATTATCCATCCTGGAGCTGATATAGAAGACATAGAAATTACCATGGACGGCATTAATAGCTTATCCTTAGGAGAAAATGGCAACCTGATCATAGAAACTTCTTGGGGGAGCTTTGAAGAGTCTATCCCTTACAGCTATCAAACTATACAGGGAAATCAAATGAGCAGGGATGTTCAGTTTACCTTGATAGATTCTCTCACCTATGGCTTTAAGGTAGTAGGCGAATATGACCTCTCATCCACCCTCGTTATAGATCCTCTGACACTGGAATGGGGAACCTTCTTCCACAGCGGCACCTCTGATGACTACCTTATAGCTATTTCCAGAGATAGTGAAGGTAACCTCCTGGCTACAGGTTATACCAAGGCCCTTAGCTTCCCTACTACTGCCGGTATTTATCAGCAGTATTTTGGAGGGAGCCTTGACGCATATGTGCTTAAAATGAACGCAGATGCCACTGAAGTCATTTTTGCTACCTATCTGGGAGGATCAGATTGGGAGCTAGCTTATGGCTTGTCCGTCAATGCTCTTGATGAACCCTACATCACTGGTTTCACCAGATCTGAGAATTATCCCACCACTGCTTCAGCATGGCAAACAACCCACGGTGGGGGTTTTATAGATGGTTTTGCGACCCGACTAAGTTCTGACGGAAAATCTGCTATATTCTCCAGTTACCTGGGAGGGAGTAACAGAGACTACATCTATGACATAGAAGTAGATGCTGCCGGAAATGCCTATTTTACGGGAATTACCCACTCAGACGATTTTCCCCTTACTGCTTCTGCCTTTCAGAATACCTTAGGAGGAGAGGCTGATGCTTTTGTGGCCAAAGGTGCCGCCGATGGATCTTCTTTATTATTCTCCACTTACATAGGAGGGGATAAAATTGAAATTGGGCAGGACATAATCTTAAATTCTGATGGAGAAGTCTTTATAGGAGGAAATACTTCCTCACATAATTTCCCTACTAGCCCTGATGCAGTACAATCCACTTTGATGACCTCTACGGACGGAGTGGAAGAAGATGGTTTTCTGGTAAAGCTCTCCTCAGACGGAGAAGAATTACTGGTAGGGACTTACCTGGGAGGAGACCAGCTGGACGGAATCTTTACCCTGACACTGGATGAGTCCCAGAACATTCTTGTGAGTGGGAGCACTTATTCTCCTGACTTTCCCACTACAGCTAATGCCTATCAACAGTATCTGAATGGAAGCGGACTGGGTAATGGAGAGGTATTTATCACCAAGTTATCCGCTAACGCCAGCGAAATTATGTTCAGTACCCTTCTGGGAGGAGAGGATCTGGAGTTTGTAAAATCAGTCAAAATAGATGAAGAAGACCAGATTTTGGTACTGGGCGCTACCCGCTCTGCCAACTTCCCTGTATACAATACCCTCTCAGAGCATCAAAACATGTATGATATCTTCATCTCTGTTCTTACAGAAGATGGCAGTGCCTTAGTTTCCAGCATGTTATTAGGAGGAGAATACAACGACTATCCTAGATCACCAGGATCTCTACATGTACAGGATGATAAGATCACCTTAGGCTTGACTACCCATAGCGGTGACATCCCCACTCCTGGAGAAACTTACCAAAATGATAAAATCAATGGCACCAGTGATGCACCCATCATTTATCAGGTAACTACAGATGATATCCTGGCTCCTTTTGAGCATAGTATCTCAGGAGGATGGTATACTGAGCAGCAGGCCATCGGGATTACATTCTCCAGCTTTGAGATCGGTGAGGAGAGTGAACTGGTGCTGCAACGCAAAACCCAAGTTGGACGTTGGGAAGATATTCCAACTACCTTCGAAAGAGTTACCTCCGATACTTATCTAATTTGGGACCAGACAGTAGCTACAGCACTTCCTACTACTTACTTCTATAGGATGAAGGTACTTACTGGGCAAGCCGCTTATTTCTCTACGCTGGTTGAAGTAGAAAGTGAGTTAGTAGAAGAAGCCTATGTGAGCTTGTACCCTAATCCTGCTAAGGGAATGGTACAAATAGAATTCTCTCCTCACTTTCAGGGAAGCAAGCTGATAGTGTATAATGAGCAGGGGCAGAAAGTAGCAACCTGGGAGCTCCCTACTAATCTGGGAAATACCACTAGCCAAAGTCTGGCAGACCTCCCGGCAGGTATATATACCCTCATTTCACACAGAGAAAGTGGGAAAAGCAGCATAAACCGACTGGTCGTCAAATAAAGCAGGTTTTGCTTACGAGCTATCTATAAACCATTGTTACGACGCCTGCAGCGGGCCTTCCATATCTGCCCTATGCCTTCATTTTGGCATTCGCCCAAGCAAAAGTGCTTTGCCTCACCAATGCAACGCTGCAATCCGCCCACGATCAGTGGTGAGGCGGCCTCCCAAAACTTATTTTTGGGCCTATCATTACTTTACTATTAGAAAGAGCAAGTTAAAAACTAACAATCAGCTTATATAGTCCGAATACAAGTAAAATAAAATTATCTATCCGTCCGTCTGTACATAAACTTGATTCCGCTCCAGTCCTGGTCTACGGCAGCTACCTTGGTATCTACCAGGCCTTCATGAAGAATGTATTCGCGGATGTAGTCCCTATGGAGGTCTGTAGAAATGGAACTGGTTTTCTTGGGCCAGCTCACCCAAAGCATGCCATTTTTCTTGAGAGAGGATTTACAGGCCGGGAATAGCCTTTCCAACTCCTCCTCGGAGTAAACAAATACATGGATGAAGTCTGCAGCCATTTCTTCAGCTTCCTCCATCCAGTCAATATCTTCGGGTAAGCCTATAAGTAACTTAAAATAGTGATCCGGGATGTTCACCAGCCACACCTTATAGCCTGGCTTAATGCCTAGCTTCTGTGTGAGGGTACGGCTCATGCCTGAGCTAATATGGGTGTTTCTTCCTGACTTTCATCCGTCACATAGTCAGCTTCATCCTTTTCTATCCGTAGATTATCAATGATGAAAGTCTGTCTGTCTGGCGTATTTTTTCCCATATAGTAGGTCAGCAGCGTTTTGATGGCTGTATCACTCTGCAGCATCACTGGCTGTAGGCGCATATCATCGCCTATGAACTGGCCAAACTCATCTGGTGAAATTTCCCCGAGTCCCTTGAAGCGGGTAATCTCAGGTTTGCCTTTCAGCCTCTTGATAGCTGCTTGTTTCTCAGCTTCAGAGTAACAGTAGATGGTTTCTTTCTTATTTCTCACACGGAAAAGAGGGGTTTCCAGTATATACAAATGACCTCCTCTTACCAGATCCGGGAAAAACTGCAGAAAGAAAGTTAACAGAAGCAGGCGAATGTGCATACCATCCACATCTGCGTCCGTAGCTATGACCACCTGATTATAGCGGAGATCATCTATGTCATTCTCTATGTTCAGGGCATGCTGAAGAAGGTTAAACTCTTCATTCTCATAAACCACCTTCTTAGTCAACCCAAAGCAGTTAAGTGGTTTCCCTCTCAAACTGAATACCGCTTGCGTATCTACACTTCTAGCTTTGGTAATGGACCCACTCGCGGAATCACCCTCCGTGATGAACAGGGTCGTATCCAGCTTCACTTCTTCCTTCCCACGCTTATCACTGTAGTGGACTCTACAGTCCCTGAGTTTCTTGTTATGAAGGTTTGCTTTCTTGGCTCTTTGGGTAGCCAGCTTCTTAATCCCCGCTATTTCCTTACGTTCCTTCTCCGACTGCTCTATCCTTTTCTGGATAGCCTTGGCCGTATCCGGGTGCTTGTGGAGGAAGTTATTTAGCTCCTTCGCTACAAAGTCGTTCACAAAGGTCCGTACCGTAGGGCCTTCAGGGCCTATGTTTACAGATCCCAGCTTGGTCTTGGTCTGCGACTCAAATACCGGTTCCTGAACCCTGATACTGATAGAAGCTATGATGGAGGCACGTATGTCCGTAGTGTCATAACTCTTCCCAAAGAAGTCTCTGACTGCCTTCACAATAGCTTCTTTAAAAGCCTGTAAGTGGGTTCCACCCTGAGAGGTGTACTGCCCGTTTACAAAAGAGTAGTATTCCTCCCCATAGGCATTTCCATGCGTCAGAGCTATTTCTATATCATAGCCTTTCAGATGGATAATCTCATAGCGGATTTCCTGCTTCTCGGTTTTCTTCAGCAGCAGGTCTAGCAGTCCATTCTTGGAATGGAACTTCTCTCCATTAAATAGCAGCTTAAGTCCTGCATTCAGGTAGGCGTAGTTCCAAAGCTGATTAGCTATGTATTCTTTTCTAAACTGAAATTTCTTAAAAATGCTGGCGTCAGGCCTGAAGATCATAGTAGTCCCATTCTCATCAGTTGACTTGGTGATCTTATGATCCTTCAGCATGTTCCCCTGCTCAAATTCCGCAATCTTCTTCTTCCCATCACGCACTGACTCTACGCGGAAATAGTTGGAAAGGGCATTTACCGCCTTTGTACCTACTCCGTTTAACCCTACAGATTTTTTGAAGGCTTCAGAATCATACTTACCGCCCGTATTAATCTTGGATACACAGTCTATCACTTTTCCCAGCGGAATACCTCGACCATAATCCCTTACCATCACCTCACCATTCTGGACCTGGATATCTATCTGCTTTCCGTGGCCCATTACATACTCATCTATAGAGTTATCTATGATCTCCTTGATGAGAATATAAATCCCATCATCCTGAGAAGAACCATCTCCCAACTTCCCTATATACATACCAGGCCTAAGTCTGATATGCTCTCTC
>JBCDBC010000499.1:0-4771 GCA_039184535.1 Bacteroidota bacterium
AGAAGCCCGGATTCTACTTGCAAATGAACCACTCTATTGCCCTTCCCTGGAAGCTGAAAGCTGATCTGATGGTGAATTATACTTCCTCAAGAGTAGATGGGGTCTACACAGATAATCCCATTTCATTCGTCAATTTCGCATTATCAAGGTTCTTCCTCCAGGAGCGGCTAAGGGTTCAGGTTTGGGCGAATGACATTTTCGATAATTACAAGTTTACGGGGATCACCCGTTTTAACGCTATGGAAGCAGATTATTTATCTGAGGGGGACTGGCACTTTATCAAACTAAGCCTGAATTGGAACTTTGGTAAGCTAGGAGCTTCCAGGTTAGGAGATAGCCGAATCTCCCGTCAGGAACTCAACAGGATCAATCAGGGAGGAAGCTAGCTATTCAGTTAGGAAACTACTTTTGGAGCAGTACTTCAGCCAATTTATTCACAGCTAGAGGGATGGACGCTAAAGACAGGTTGGCAAACCCCAGACGAACTCCTACATAAGGGATAGGGGTGTCTGGATCCCAAAACTGTCCGGCCATAGGAAGCTTGACCTTATACTTTTTGGCTGTTGTTGACAATCGATCATAGTTGTCTAAGGATGGGAGCTTAAGCCAAACGGCCAGGCCCCCTTCCGGTTTTTCAAAAGAGACTTGATCCCCAAGTTGCTTTTGAAGCTCCTCACAGAATAAGTCCCTCCTTTCCCGGTAAATATTCAAGGCCTTTTTGAGGTGGCGCTGGAGAAAACCCTCCGCGATTAGATAAGCAACAGCTCTTTCCAGAGAGGTATTTCCAAAACTATCAACGTACCTGCTCAGTAGGGAAATTTCCTGGATAACATTCTCAGGAGCTACAATGTAGCCTATTCTGAGACTAGGAGCCAGTACCTTACTAAAGGATCCTACATAGATTACTACCCCAGCTCTGTCCGCACTAAAAATGGGAAGAATGGGACTACTGGAGTAATGAAAATCATAATCATAATCGTCCTCTATAATGGCGAACTTATAGGCTTCGGCCAGGGCCAGAAGCTGTATTCTCCTGGAAGGACTTAAGGTTACCGTGGTGGGATATTGATGATGAGGGACGATAAAAACGGCCTTTACCCGCTGACTTTGACAAATCCTTTCTACCTCCTCTATGTTCATTCCCTCCTCATCTACGGAAACATGCACCAGTTTTCCTCCTGCTACTTTCACACTCATATAACCTTCCCGAAAGCCGGGGTTACTTACAATTACGACATCATCAGGCTGTATGAGTACCTGAGAAAGCAGGTAAAACCCCATCAAACTACCGCGAGTCAGAAATATATTCTCTACCCCCACATGAATACTCCTGTGAGTTGCAAGATATTGGCAGAGGACTTCCCTTAGCTTTAGGTCTCCATCATAGGCTTGGCTGTAGTTCATCAAGCTGGAAGTCCTGCTTTGCTTCATAACCGATGCTAGATTTTTACCTATCTCATTGAGAGGAGAAAGCTTGACATCAGGATATCCATCATCAAATGAAAATACTGAAGAGGAAGAGGGTTGAGTATACCCATCTTGTAAGAATGGAAACTTATGCACTAGCTGAAAATGACTATTCTTCTTGGGAGAAATATTGTGCTTACTATCCAGCGGTATGGCTTTACGTAGTGGAATTTCTTTGCTTATGAAGCATCCTTTATTGGGAGAAATAGTAACCCAACCTTGTGCTTCTAGTTCTTCGTAAGCCGTAATGATTGTGCCTCTGTTGACTGATAGTAGGTTGGCCATTTTTCTACTACCAGGTAGAGGTTGGCCAGAGTTAATATGTCCATTACAAACCAGTTTAATGATGGCATTGCTGATTTGTAGGTAGATGGGGCTTTTGGATTGATGATCTATTTCAATTAAGGTTTTGTAGGGAAGCATAAGTGGATGGTCAGGAAAAAAATTACCGGATCATGTCTTGTAACTGGTAATTTATAGATTCTATCATCCACAGTAGACCTTGGAAGAGAATTTTATATGGGAAATCCTCCTGAGCCAATAGAAACCTATCCCCTTATGGAAGCACTTGTCGGAATCGGCTAACATGAATAAGCTGACGGTAAGAACTTTATTGAATGAGGCAGTAATTTTTCAAAGAGAAAGAATGCGGTCATTCTCCAGCTTAGGAAACTCCTCTTTGAAACTAGTAACGTATGAGCCTTTCTCTATGTAGACAAATAATCTCCTACACATAGGAATTTTCTGCCAGAATGCTATTATCTTGTGGTATTCAAAATCTTCAAGGGAAAGTTTCACTAGTTATTCATCCGGCAGGAAAGAATAGGCTATGCTCTTTTCCCTCTTTCCTTCCTAAAACTATATTACATGGACGCATTCATCTACGACTCGGTAAGAACCGTCAGAGGCAAAGGCAACAAAAAAGGCTCTCTGATGGGTGTTACACCTGTGGAATTATCCAAGCAGGTACTTACAGCTCTTAAAGAAAGAAATAACCTGGACACCTCAGCTGTTGAGGATGTCATCTTCGGCTGCGTAAGCCAGGTAAAAGACCAAAGTGCAAACATCGCTAAGTCAGCCGCTATGGCTGCCGGTTTTGGAGATCACCTTTGTGGCGTTTCCCTTAACCGTTTTTGTGGTTCCGGACTGGAATCTATCAATGTCGCCTCCGCCAACGTAAAGGCTGGGTATAATGACCTTATCATTGCTGGTGGGGTAGAAAGTATGTCTCGTGTGCCTATGGGATCAGATGGAGCTGGGCCTTTCATGGACCCTATGCTCATGATGCCTGACAATGTAGTTCCTCAAGGGGTATCTGCTGACCTTATCGCTACCAGATCTGGCTACTCCAGGGATGATGTGGATAAGTTTGGAGCAGAATCCCAGAAAAGGGCTGTAGAAGCAGAAAAGGCCAATAGGTTTGCTTCTCGTATTCCCGTGAAAGACATCAATGGCGTATCCATTCTAGAAACAGATGAGAATATCCGTCCTGGTACTACTGCACAAGGCTTAGCCAGTCTTCAGCCTTCCTTTGCTATGATGGGAGAAATGGCTGGATATGATGCCGTAGCCATTAATGAATACCCTGAAGTAGAAGCGGTAGACCATGTGCACCACGCGGGTAATTCTTCTGCTATCGTAGACGGTGCTGCTGCTACTCTGGTAGGAAATGAAGCCATCGGAAAGAAGTTGGGAATGAAGCCCCGATTCAAGATTCTTGCTGCTGCCATCATAGGGACTGACCCTACCATGATGTTGACAGGACCTGCTCCTGCTTCAAGAAAGGCCCTCAAGCAGGTAGGCATGGAAGTAAGTGATATTGATTTGTTTGAAGTGAATGAAGCCTTCGCCGCGGTCCCTATGTATTTCATGGAGCACATGGGCGTAGACCACTCTGTAGTGAATGTGAATGGAGGAGCTATTGCCCTTGGACACCCACTAGGTGCTACGGGTTGTATGCTGACTGGAACGCTGATGGATGAGATCGAGAGAAGAGACCTGAATACCGGTCTGATTACCCTATGTATCGGAGGAGGTATGGGAATCGCCACCATCATCGAGAGAGTCTAAGGCTAATTAATGAATTTTGAATGATTGAATTTTGAATGAGGAATAACCTACTCCTTCAGAATTCATACACTAAGCGATCAAATTTGGTCTCAATCATTCAAAATCCTCCCATTCAATCATTCAAAATTCTCTCATTCATTCAGTATTCACTAATTCAATCACTCAGTATTCATTCATTCATTCAACATTCTAAATTCAACATTACTTCAATGCAAGACATAAAAAACGAACTGTTTGAATTCACCACAGGGGATGACGGCATCGCCATGTTTGTGATCAATCAGGTCAATAATCCAACCAACCTTTTCAGCAACGCTTTTATTCAGGAATACCTCAAGGTAGCGACCAAGGCAGTAGAAGATTCTAGTATTAAGGGTGTGATTGTTACTTCCGGTAGAAGCATGTTCATGCCGGGAGCGGATTTACGCGAGCTGAAAAATATGAGCGGAGATCCAGCCGAGCAAATAGCCGGTATGGAGCAAATGCATAACACTTTCAGAGCCATAGAAACGGGGGGAAAACCCTTCGTGGCAGCCATCAATGGTACAGCTATGGGTGGAGGCCTAGAGCTTTGTCTCACCTGTCACCACAGAATTGTGCTGAATAATCCTCGAATCAAGCTGGGTTTCCCAGAAGCTAAGGTAGGCCTACTCCCCGGTGGAGGGGGAACCGTAAAAGCGCCCTATCTCATGGGTATCCAGAATGGACTTACCTATCTGCTGCAAGGAAAGGAAGCCCGACCCCAACAGGCATTAAAAGTTGGGCTGGTGGACGCCTTAGCTGAGACACAGGAAGAAATGATCACCATGGCCAAGGAGTGGATAGCCGCTAATCCTAAGCCCGTTCAGCCATGGGATAACAAGAAGCATAGAATACCTGGAGGAGGGCTGTTTACCCCAAATGGTGTGCAGATGATGGCAGGGGCTGTGGGGAACGTAACCAAAATGACTTCCGGTAACTATCCTGCTCAGAAGTACATTCTGAAGATTGTCCATGACGGTTTACAGGTTCCTATAGACAGAGCCCTTGAAATAGAAGCCAGATACTTCACTAAAGTGCTAAGAAGCCCAGAGGCTGCTAACATGATCCGGACAGGATTCATGGGCATACAGGCAGCTAAAAAAGGAAAGGCCAGACCTAAGGACGAGCCTAAGTATGAAGTGAAGAAATTAGGGATACTGGGAGCTGGGATGATGGGAGCGGGCATTGCTTACGTTTCTGCTAAAGCAGGTAT
>JBCDBC010000500.1:0-4769 GCA_039184535.1 Bacteroidota bacterium
GAAGGAATGAGTGAGGCAGCTTTTTGCGACCATTTGATAGAAGAGCTGGAACAGAAAATTCTGGAACTGGGACCTGATAGAGTAGCCTGCTTCATTGCGGAACCTATTATGGGAGCTGGAGGAGTCATCGTTCCGCCAGAAGGTTATCATAAGAGAAGCTGGGACGTCTGTAAAAAGTATGGAATGCTATACATCTCAGATGAGGTAGTTACCGCTTTTGGCAGGTTAGGGCATATGATCGCTTCGGAAGAGAAGTTTGGAATAGTGCCGGACATTCTCGTCTTGGCCAAGGGACTTTCTTCCGGATACATCCCACTTGGAGCTACCATGATATCCGATGAAATACATGAGGTGATCAGCAGACCTAAACAAGACAATCCCTACTTTTCTCACGGGTTTACCTACTCTGGGCATGCATTGGGATGTGCGGTTGGATTGAGAAATATTGAGATTCTACAAAGAGAAAAGTTCTGTGAGCATGTGCAGCAGTGGGGCCCTTATTTTCATGATTCTCTCAAACAACTGGAAGAGTATCCTATAGTAGGAGAGGTGAGAGGCAGCCATTATATGTTGTGTCTGGAAAATATGGCTAACAAAGAGACAAAAGCCTATTTTGACGATGATGTGAGGATTTCCAAAAGGATTTATTACCACTGTAAGGACAGGGGACTCATCATTCGGCCTATAGGTCCTATGAATGTACTCTCTCCGCCTTTGACCTTGGATAAGGCTGCCATAGATAAAACCATTGACATTCTTTCAGATAGTATCCGCGCTACCATGCAGGATCTGGAGAAAGAGCATATACATTTTGAGAAAGCACACTAACCTATGAAACAACTACTAAGCTATATGTTGGGGGGTATCCTTTCAGGGATTCTCCTCCCGGCTTGTCAGCCCACTGAAGGATCTTCCTCCGAAAATGAGTTGAAGATTGTCAGGCAGGCCGCCGAATTTGAAGAGCAGGAAGCCGTTTGGATGATCTGGCCACCTGAAGACCACCTGGCAGGTTACTCAAATGATGAGGTAGCTGTTCAAATAGCGCAGTCCGTCAGTGCCCACCAAAAGGTGCATGTATGTGCCAATAGTGCCGAACTCCTAGAACATGCTAAGTCTCTCATCGCTGATTCACTGGAAGGGAATATCGAGTTCCATGAGGTCCCCTCAGTGGAATTCTGGACCCGCGATATGGGCCCTAATTTCGTGGAAGGAGTCAATGGTGAAAAGATGATGGCAGATTACGGATTTAATGTCTGGGGCTACTCAGATACTACGGATGCGGATGCCAAGGTGGAGGAAAAATTTGATGAGAGAATAGCGGAACAGGTAGGTATTCCTATGATATCTACAGATTTGATCAGTGAAGGAGGAGACAGAGAAGTCAATGGAAAGGGAACCCTCATGGTGGTAGAAGCCGTGGAGCTAGGGCGAAATCCTAATATGAGCAAAGAAGAAGTCGAAGCCGAGCTAAAGAGAATGACGGGAACCAGCCATGTGGTATGGTTGAAAGAGGGACTGAAGGAAGACGAACATACCTTTTTGGGGCCCATAGATATGGGAGAAGAAAAAGCCTTTACCGTTCTCACCACCAATGGCCATATAGATGAATTCGCGCGCTTTGTGAACGAGAATACCATCCTGCTAGCCAGCGTGGCAGAGGAAGACATGGAAGACCCCATAGCGAGAATTAATCACGAACGAATGGAGGAGAATTATCAGATACTGAAGGAAGCAGTAGATCAGGATGGAAACCCCTTTAACATATTGAGGATGCCCTTACCCAGAACCATAGAGGGAGAAATGAAGCCTGGAGATCCTGTTTACGATATCATCAGTACGCTGGAGTATACCCAAGGGAATGTATTTCCGGTAGGAGAGCCTGTAAAAGTATTGGCAGCTGCCAGCTATTTGAACTTCCTGATTACCAATGAGGTAGTGCTGGGGCAGAAATATTGGAAGGAAGGGATGGACGAGATCATGAAAGAAAGAGATGAAGAAGCCCAACGTATTCTGACAGAACTGTTTCCTGAAAGGGAGGTGCTCATGTTGGATGCCTTATCAGTCAACTTTGGGGGAGGCGGGATTCACTGTATCACTATGCAAGAACCTAAATAATGAGAGGTGTAATCATCATTTTAGCGCTGAGCATATTGATTTCCTGTCAGCAAGGAACCCAACAGGCTTCAGAAGAACCCACTACCGATAAGCTTGAAGAAGGCCTTAAAGAGGTGGTAGCTAGGCATGAGCTAATGGGGATGTCAGTAGTCTTACTGAAAGAGGGAGAAGTGTTTTTCGAAGGTAATTATGGATTGGCCAATTTGGAACGGGAACTCCCTGTGACCTCTAACACTGTGTATCGTATAGCCTCTATCTCAAAGACACTGACCGCCATTGCCCTCCTACAACTGGTAGATGAAGGGAAAGTGGATTTATCTACAGACGTGAGTGAGTATCTGGGATGGGAACTGAGAAATCCCGCCCATCCGGGCCTTCCTATTACGCTTGACTTATTACTTTCTCACAGATCCAGTCTAAGGGATGGAGAGGGATATGGAAAATTCTCTGGAAATATGATTAAGGATGAACTGAACATAAAAGAGCTCTTTCTCACAGATGGAGAATACTTCACAGATGATATGTATGATGAGCGAGCGCCGGGAGAATACTTTTCCTACACCAACTGTAGCTGGGGGCTGATAGCTTCTGTTATAGAGCTAAGAAGTGGTCAGCGCTTTGATGAGTACTGCAAGCAGCACATTTTTGAGCCATTAGGTATGGGAAGTAGCTTTAATGTGCTGGATGTGGAAGACTTTGACCAGTTGGCAGTATTGTATCGCTATAAGGATAGTGCATGGGTAGCCCAAGCTGATGATTATAAAGGTGTAAGGCCTGAATCCAGGGCTTTTGAGGGATATGAACTTGGGCAAAATGGGCTCATCTTTGGCCCTCAGGGAAGTTTGAGAGCCTCTGCAGGGGATCTGGTTAAGCTAAGTCAGTTTTTCATGAGTAAGGGAGCTTCTGCTGCTAGTGAGGTCCTTTCTCAGGAAAGCATGACTAAAATGATGGATACACACTGGTCCTATAATGGGACTAACGGGGATACATGGGAAGATTTCTGGTGGGCCTATGGGTATGGTATGCACCACATCACTAATCAGGATTCGGCAGACATCATCTTCCCTGACAGAAGCATGTCAGGTCATCCCGGCATAGCCTATGGCCTCTTGAGTGATATGTATGTTGATCCAGGAACCGGAAGTGGGGTGGTTTTCATCACCAACGGAAGTAAAAACAAATATGATTATGGAAAAGCTTCTACCTTTTATCAGGTAGAGGAGGATGTTTTCCAGTTACTTTATCCCTTTCTCAACTAATGGAACATACAGGATTTATTAGCCTTATTCCCACACTGGTAGTCCTACTGTTGGCTTTGTGGACCCGGAAGACCTTTGAGTCTTTGCTAGGCGGCGCTTTGGTAGGCTTTATGCTGCATGCTAAATGGGGCTTTTTTAACTCCTTCACGGATACCTTTCTGACTGTAATGCAGGATGTAACTATAGGATGGATCATATTGGTATGTGGCTTATTTGGTTCCTTGATCCATTTGTTGGTGAAATCTGGGGGAACCCTTGCCTTTGCAGAATGGGTACTTACCTTCATCCATTCAAGAACGGGTTCATTGATAGCCACTTGGTTATTGGGTATCATTATTTTTATAGATGATTACTTGAATGCCCTGACCATAGGGAGTTCCATGAAGAAGGTGACAGATAAGTTCCGCGTCCCCAGAGAAATGCTGGCCTATGTGGTGGATTCTACGGCAGCCCCTATTTGTGTACTGATCCCACTTTCTACCTGGGCAATTTATGTGTCGGCCTTATTGGTAGAATTGAATGTGGCAGAACCAGAAGAGGGACTGCGTGCTTATCTTCAGGCTATTCCCTTTATCGTGTACGGTTGGATGGCTGTGCTGGTGGTTCCTCTGGTAATCATGAAATGGATTCCTGCCATGGGACCTATGAAGGCTGCGGAAAAGCGAGTGGCGGAGGGCGGACCTACTGTACCTCTCACTTATCAGGCTAAAGAAGAAATGTCGGAAAGCTTCTCCCATACCCCTCAATTATATCTCTTTGTTTTACCTATTCTGGTCTTGATAGGAGCTACCATATTTTTCGACATAGATGCACTAAAAGGGGTCATGGTAGCGACTGTATTTACAGTTGCTCTTTACATTTGGAGAAAGATCATGAATTTCTCTGAGGCCATGGAGTATGTGTTTGATGGCTTCAAACATATGCTATATGCGCTTGCCATCATCGTGATGTCCTTCGTGTTGAAGGAAGTAAATGACCAGCTGGGCCTTACCCAATACATAATAGAGAGTGTTTCTCCCTGGATGAACAAAGCCTGGCTGCCTGCCATTGCCTTTGTTGCTTTGTCGGGCGTAACCTTTGCCACGGGTTCCTTCTGGGGGGTATATGCTATTTCTTTTCCCATTATCATCCCACTTGCACAAGAGCTGGATGTCAACATGTGGTTGGCCATAGGAGCGGTAATCAGTGCTGGGTCCTTTGGTTCGCATGCATGTTTTTATGGGGATGCTACCGTTCTCTCCGCTTCAGCTACAGACTGTGAACATATGTCTCATGAGAGGACTCAGCTCCCATATGCACTGATAGCCGGAGGGATAGCGACAGTGAGAAATGTGGTGCTGGGGTCTGAGGTGTAATCCCCCATTTCACCTCGCCATCAATGTACGTGATCTCGAC
>JBCDBC010000501.1:0-4768 GCA_039184535.1 Bacteroidota bacterium
AAGCCGAGGTAGCAAGGTCGTGTATGACCGCGCTCATTCAGGAATGTGTACCATCGAGAAAGGAATGATCGACTGGGAAACCATCTTTCAGGATGCTGACTGGTTCCACTGGACAGGAATCACCCCCGCTATCTCCCAAGGAGCTGCAGATGCCTGCCTGGAAGCTATCCAAACCGCGAATAGATTAGGCGTTACAGTTTCCACAGACCTGAACTACCGCAAGAAACTATGGAAATACGGTAAGGAACCTGGGGAGGTAATGCCTGATCTGGTAGCAGGCTGTGACATCATCCTGGGAAATGAAGAGGATGCAGAGAAGCACTTTGGTTTACATCCGGAATCAGTGGATGTAACTCAGGGAGGGTCAGTTTCCGGAGAAGCCTATCTGTCCGTTCTCAAGCAGTTAATGGATATGTTCCCCAGAGCCAGGAAGGTAATTACAACTCTAAGAGGATCTATTAGTGCTTCCCACAACAGCTGGTCCGGGGTATTATATGATGGGACTACCCTCTATGAAGCACCTACTTATCAAATCACACATATAGTGGATAGAGTAGGAGGTGGAGATAGTTTTATGGGTGCTTTGATCTATGGTATGTTGATTTATCAGGATGACCAAAAAGCCTTAAACTTTGCTGTGGCTGCTTCCTGCCTCAAGCATACCATCTTTGGGGATGCTAACCTGGCGACAGTAGCCGAAGTAGAGAAACTGATGTCTGGAGATGCCTCCGGGAGAGTGTCCCGATAAAAAACACGTTTTGATTATTGTCGGTTAACGCAGGCTTAAGCTAAGCTTAAGTCTGCAACCTTTTTTGAACTATGGCTAATGTAAAAAAACACATCTGCTTGGACGCCATTCGAAAGCAGAAGATCATTCCGCTCTTTTATCACGCTGACCTGGAAACAGCTTGTGAAATTCTCAAAGCATGTGCAGCCGGAGGGGCATATGTGATAGAGTTTACTAACAGGGGGGACTTTGCTCATGAGATTTTTGGTCAGCTCGTCAAATTTACTAGGACAGAACTTCCCGAGATGATACTGGGGATTGGATCTGTAAGCGATGCTGCTACGGCTTCTCTGTATATGCAGTTAGGCGCCAACTTCATCGTTTCAGCTTCCCTCAGGAAGGACATCGGGAAGGTATGTAATCGTAGAAAGATCCCCTACCTGCCGGGATGTGGTTCATTGATAGAAATAGGAGAGGCAGAAGAACTTGGCTGTGATATAGTCAAACTCTTTCCGGGTTCCACCTATGGGCCAGGATTTATCAAAGCTGTTAGCGGTCCTCAATCTTGGACAGAGATCATGGTAACAGGTGGGGTGAGTCCAGATAAGGAGAATCTTTCTGGCTGGTTTGAGAGTGGGGCAGTGGCAGTAGGCATGGGTTCCAAGCTAATCAGAAAAGACTGGGTACAGAATAAGCAGTTTGGTAAGATCACGGAAGGCATTAAAGAATCATTCTCCATGATATAATCCTGTAACCCATGAGCTCGCAAACATCTCCTCTGAGGAAAGTCCTGGACTTTCTTAGCAAAATAGGTCCGGGAATATTTGCTATCGGATATACCATAGGTACTGGAAGTGTTACCACCATGGCGGTTGCGGGTAGTCAATACGGCATGCAATTATTGTGGGTTCTGTTTGCCAGTTGCTTGTTTTCATGGGTAATGATGGAAGCCTATGGTCGATATACCCTGGTTACTGGAGAAACGGCTCTTTTTGGCTTTAGACGCCACCTCAAGTTGGGAAAGGTTATGGCCATTCTCATCATAGTAGGAATATCTGTTGGGCAATGGAATTCTCTCATAGGGATTCTGGGGATTTCTGCCAATTCCATTTTTGAGGTCATAGGCATGTTCTTTCCAGCTGCTGTTGAATATGAATATGGGCTGATCCTGTTGATTGCTGTCATTATTATAGGGAGTATGTATACTCTTTTGTGGAATGGGACTTATACCCTGTTTGAAAAAGTTCTACTGTTCTTCGTGACTATCATGGGTTTGTCCTTTCTCCTATCTCTGTTCATCGTCTTACCTGATCCCGGAGAGGTAGCAAAAGGAATGATCCCTTCTATCCCACAGGTTGAAGACGGAAGAAAATTGGTCGTAGCTTTTGTAGGGACTACTATGGCGGCAGCCACCTTTTTATCGAGGCCATTGTTCATTCAAGGGAAAGGCTGGACCAAGGAAAACCTCAAAGATCAAAGCAAAGATGCATTATGGGCCTCCATCCTGATTTTTCTCATCAGTGGGTCTATTATGGCTGTAGCTATGGGAACGCTATTTGCTGAAGGAAAGACCATTACTAAAGTGTTGGACATGGTCTATATACTTGAACCCATAGCCGGGAAGTTTGCTATATCTGTATTCTTCCTGGGAACCCTGGGCGCAGGCTTGTCGTCTATATTTCCCATTCTCATGATCACCCCTATTTTGATTGCGGATTATCAGGATGGTAAGCTGGATGTGAAGTCCAGGCAGTTCAAAATACTGACAGGTATTGTATGCTGTATAGGGTTGACGGTGCCCATCTTAGGAACCAATCCCATCAAAGCCCAGATACTCACCCAGATATTTAATGTGTTTGTTCTCCCATTGGTAATCCTGGGCATGATCTTCCTGATCAATAATAGATCACTAATGAAAGAGCATAAGGCTGACTGGTTACTAAACATAGGGATGGTCCTGGCCTTGATATTTGCCTGTTTGATTTCCTATAATGGTATAATTGCCCTTTTGAGTTGATTGGAGTGGTATTGTGCTAATATCAAGGAACTTCATCTTCATTGCATGTTCTGAAAAGCTACTTACCTTTATGTGCATCTATCAATCATAAAAGGTTTGATGCCCAGGTCCCTCTTCTTTCGTGTATTCCCGGCAGTAATTGCCTTGTGTTATGTCTCCTTAATCATCTTCAGAGACGTGTACATAGATGAAGCATGGCTAGGGGAAATGGCCTTATGGTTAGCGAGAAAGGGATATGTACATTCGGAACTTTTTAGGGGAATGCTGGGCTATGAAAATCCCCTCTTTGTATATCATAAGCTACATATTTGGACTACTGCTGTCTGGATACAGTTAACAGACTTTTCTCTCATCAGTATGAGGAGTCTCAACCTGCTCTTTGTCGGGCTTACTTTTTGGGGATTATGGAAAAGCCTGGATAAGCAAAGGCATAAACGCTACTATTTTGGCATCCTCCTTAGTATATATCTTCTCCATCCTGCTATCTATCATTTCGGAATGATTGTGAGACCTGAGACCATGCTGACAGCGGCAGGCATCATTCTGTTTGTGTTGCTTAAAATGGCCCTGAAAAAAGATAGTCTTCGCTTACTTATGCTGGGAGCTGTAATGGCAGGTGTATGTGCCCTCATACATCTAAATGGCTTGGGATTCATGTTTGCAGGCGGAGTACTCCTCCTGTTTATGAGAAGGTGGAAGTGGTTTTTGGTATTCTCAGCTCTCTCATCAATCGTTGCTATAGCTTACTTTCTGGATGTATTATTGCTAAATCCTGCTAATGGATTTGCTGAATTTCTCCACCAATGGAATAATGATCCTGCCCTCATAGATTATCCTTTTTATTGGTACACACCCTTTGTGAATCTACTTACTGAGCACCGAAGGCTCTTTCACAGTCAATCAGAAATCATCAGCTCAGTTATTTGGATTCTCTCTACTGCCTACCTGTTAAGGGATAAACAATTAAGAAAGAAACACAGTACACTAATCATCTACACACTGGGAGCCTTTGTAGGAATAGGGATGATAGCCCAGGCTAAGACTACCCACTATTATTCTCTCTATATCCCGGAATTTTCCCTCATCTGTTTTGCTGTTGCCGTAAACATATTTGAAAGGAGAGAAGCCATCTGGAAGAAAGCCTACCTCTCTTTATTCACGCTTTCTTTTCTGGCAGCCCTATTCTCTGTGGGGGTTAACTTGTATGAATATGATGATCAGGTAGGCCAGCATACGGAAATCCTCAAGCCTGTCCCCGAGGGCGCAACAGTGCTATCTCCCTATAACATCATCTTAAATGAATATGAGAATTACCAGTTTTGGAGTGGGAAGGAAGACAAAAACCCGGAAGAGAGCCTTAGGTTTAACCTCTCCTGGGCCAAAACGGTAGATGTGAGCTATGTAGTGATCAGGGTAGCACATACTTTTCCTAAGAAAGAGGTTACGCTTCCTTTTAGTTCTGAAGGCTATTCTCTGGTTAAGAATACGAATAATTACTTTTTGTATGTGAGAGAAGGAGCAGAATTGAGTGAATGAACGAATAGCTAACCTGTAATGGCTTTCTCAACCAGTGTTGAATCAGACTTGTAGATTTTTATTTGTATGAAGGCTTCCTAAATTTGAAGAAGCGGTACGGATACTGAATAACAAGTAGAGCTTCATTCGGTATTCTTTACAGAACCCATTTAATGATCATCCTATCCACATGGAAAGAGTAACAGTAGAAATAGAGAATCATATAGCTGTTGTAACCTTCAACAGAGCTGAGAAAATGAATGCCCTAGACATTCCTCAGTTTAATGCCATCATTGAGGCTGGAGAGAAAGTAGGCAATGACCCCAGTGTGAGGGTAGTGGTGTTACGAGGGGCAGGACGTGCCTTTTGTGCGGGTTTGGATGTGAGTTCCATGGGCCAAAATGGAAATGATCTGGCAACTAGTTCTCTACTTCCCAGAACGTACGGTATTGCCAATATGTGGCAACAGTCCGCCTGGGTATGGCGGGAGTTACCCGTGCCTGTGATAG
>JBCDBC010000502.1:0-4765 GCA_039184535.1 Bacteroidota bacterium
CCGGAATATCGTCAAGATCAGTTTGACCTACAATACCTAAAAGTGCAGTAAATGCCGCATCAGTCGGGGCAAAAACGGTGTAGCTGCCTGCACTACTTAACGTCGTTACCAAATCGGGAAACTTCGTCAACGCCTCTTCTGGGGAAGATTCACCTGAAGCTCCTGAAACAGATTCCAGCGTTTGAACTGGTTGGTTTTTATGACCTGAATGCAGAAACCCGTGAGAAGGTATCTGCTGAGTTTGAGGTCCCAGCTTTTGATGACCTGGACGAGCTTATTTCGCAGGTAGATGCCATGGATATAGTTACCCCTACGACTACTCACTTCGAATTGGCGTCCAAGGTTATGCAGGCAGGTAAGCACGTATTTGTAGAAAAACCCTTAACTCAGGAAATGGAAGAGGCAGAGGGCTTATTAAATTTGTCGGAAGAATTTCCAGAACTGGTTACGCAGGTTGGGCACGTGGAACGTTTCAATCCGGCCTTTCTCTCCATCAACGATATAGAGCTAAATCCCATGTTCATTGAAGGACATAGATTAGCGCTTTACAATCCCAGAGGGACAGATGTATCAGTGGTATTAGACCTGATGATACATGATATAGATGTGGTGCTAAGTCTTGTGAAGTCACCTGTAGCGAATGTATCAGCTAGTGGAGTAGCCGTAGTCAGCAAGACACCTGATATAGCTAATGCCCGCATAGAGTTTGAGAACGGAGCCGTAGCCAACCTGACTGCCAGCCGTATGTCTGTCAAGAATATGCGGAGGCTCAGGATGTTCCAGCCAGCAACCTATCTGGCCGTAGACTTCCTGGAGAAGAAAACAGAGATATTCCGCTTGGCAGATATGGATGAGGAGGTGAATTCACCTATTAAGTTTGAGATTAATACCGGGGAAGAGACAAAATATCTGGTATATGAGTTGCCAGAAGTAAAGGAAGTAAACGCCATCAAAATGGAGTTAGAAGAATTTAACGCCTCCATACGTGAGAATGAATCGGTGAGGGTCCCCTTTAAAGCTGGATACGAATCTCTCAAGGTAGCCCATCAGATTATAGATTCTATTCGTATATTAAGTGAGAAGGTACTGTAATCCTTAAGTATTTAGATAGTTATTGAATTCTGAAGGAAAGATCATGGTTATAGAAATTTCAGATCAACTTGTCCAAAGGTCAGGCTTGTCAGAGAAAGATATCCTCTTAGCCATCGCTATAGATTTGTTTAAAAGAGAAAAAATGACGCTTGCAAGTGCAGCTGAACTTGCTGGACTCCATCAGATTCAATTCCAGAAAGAGTTAGGTGACAGACAGATTCCAATCCACTACGATCTGAAGGATTTTGAGGATGATCTTGAAACCTTAACTAAAATAACAATATAAGGTTAAAGAGAAATCACGCCAAGTCGCTAAGAAAAAACGTGAAAAAATCTTTGCGCCTTCGCGGCTTTGCGTGAAACCCATCAATCAAATCGGATCGCCTTTACCGGGCTAATTCGGGTGATCATCCAGGAGGGAATGACCATAAACAACGTACATACGAGGATGATGCCTATGTTGGCCAGTAAGAATCTTCCCCATACCCAGGCCACAGGAACTGTGTTAATGAAATAACTATCCTGACTAAGGCTGAGAAAGTTGAACTTGTATTGGGCCGCCAATAGGCCAAAAGCTACCAGATTTCCGATCAGTACACCTGTTCCTATCAGTAAGAAGGCATTCACTACAAACACCCGCTGAATGCGGTTAGCAGCCATTCCCATGGCCATGAGCACTCCAATGGTTTGGGTACGTTCGAGAATGAGAATAAGGACTACAGAGGTCATATTGATGATAGCTACTACTGCCATGAGTAGCATGATTACCCATACATTTTGGTGCTGTAAGCCCAGCCAGTCAAAGATTTCCGGATAGAGGGCCTTGATGGAAGTAGCTCCATAGGCATAGGGCGTCAGCTCATTAATCCTTCGAGTAGTACTTACTATAGGGTCATCACAAAAGTAGTGTACAAAGGGAAACCTACTTCCATCCCACACTAGTCCACATTCTTCCTGGGTTTGCTCCATTCTCACCTCGAACCCACTAACCTCTTCCGGTTCCCAGTTGCGGACCTTTTGAAGCATCTTTAGATCGCATATCATGAAGAGTTGGTCAAACTCCTCCATGCCGCTGTCAAATATTCCGCCAATAGTTACTCTCCTGGGCTTAATGACACTATCTCTAGGGAAGTAGATTCGAATCCTTTCTCCTACTTCTACATCCAGCATCCTAGACTGAGTAGCTGAAATGAGGATATCCAGGCTTTGTTTCTCGCCAGAATAGTCTGGCAATTCTCCAGCTACCAAAGATTCTTCAAAGAAAGACCAGTCATAAGTAGCGGTAAGCCCTTTACACTCTACACCTAAACTGGCAGATTCTGATCTGCTGAGTCCTGCATAGCTCACATAAGGTTCTATGCTCTTGATTAAGGGAAGAGAATCCAGGGACATAATGTCTGGATCAGCTTTATAGAGAGGTTTTTCCTCTTCATCATAATTGCTGAGATAGTGCCCTAGGTGGATGTGTGAAGCAAACCCTATCACCTTCTCCTGTATAGCACTCTCAAATCCCTGAACCACAGATAAGGAAACCACTATGGTGATCACCGCAATGGTGATACTGATAATGGCCAGCTTGACCACCAATCGGCTAATGGCGCGCTGTTGTTTCCAGACAATCCGTTGTGCAAAGAAATATTCGAAGTTCAAGACGCTGGGATTTGGATTTGTAGTGTATATTGAAGGAATCTGAAGTTACTCCTATTAGCTCCGGATTTAAACCCGGAGCTAATAAGTTTCTTATGGAATCAGATATCCAATATACGCCAGATGAACCACAAACATACAGCATTTTCCCGACTAAGTATCATTGTAGCCCTTCTTCTTATCCTTGCTGCTTGTACTACTCCGACAGAACCAGAGGAACCCATTGAGGAACCAGTCCCAGCACGTGTAAGAGTAGGGGCGGAAATCCTGGTAGAGCAGTTTTTGGATAGTCTTCAAGGGAAAACGGTAGCGGTAGTAGGAAATCATACCACTAAGTTTGAGAATGGAACCCATCTGGTGGATTCTCTCTTAAGCCTGGGCGTGGATATTAAACATGCCTTTGCACCTGAACATGGCTTTAGAGGTACGGCTGATGCAGGTGCTAAAATTAAGGATGGGAAGGACAGCCTAACAGGCCTTACAGTTTATTCTCTCTATGGAAAAAATAGGAAGCCTTCCCAAAAGCAGGTGGAAGGACTGGATTGGGTGATTTTTGATATACAGGACGTAGGTAGCCGACACTTCACCTACATTTCCACCATGGCGCTGGTCATGGAAGCCTGTGCTGAGGCTGGTGTAGGAGTAATCGTATTAGACAGACCTAATCCCAATGGTTGGTATGTGGAAGGCCCTATGATGACTAAAAAGCATACTTCCTTCATAGGTGCCCACGAGGTGCCCATTGTGCATGGCATGACCATAGGAGAATATGCGAGTATGCTGGTAGGGGAGCGTATGCTGGACACCAAGGATAGTGTACATCTATGGGTAGTACCTATGGAGCATTACAGCCACGACATGAAATGGGAAGACACAGGGCTGGAATGGCCCACCCCTTCTCCCAATATGGCTAGCGCAAGAGCTGCTTATTTATATCCGGCGCTATGTTGGTTTGAGCCTACGCCCGTTTCTTTGGGTAGAGGAACGGACTCTGCCTTTACCTTTATGGGCGCTCCCTGGGTAGAACTAACGGATACCATGGAAGTCTACGGAATGGAACTCATCCCATTTGAGTTTACGACCAGATCATTACCAGGAAAATCTACCTATCCTAAGTTTCAGGATGAAGTCTGTCAGGGGATAGACTTTGCCGGAGAAGTATCAGGAGATTCCGTCCTCCTACTAGGAATCTGGCTGATGAAAGAAATGTATGAGCAGGTTGAGGACAAGAAAGGCTTCTTCAAAAGGAACTTTGAAATATGGACGGGCTATGACAGCTTCAGAGACGAAATCAAAAAAGGAGATAGCCCGGAAGATATCTGGGCCAGATGGCAGGAGGATCTTCTGAAGTTTAAGATAGTGAGAGGGAAGTATCTGATGTATGGAGAGGAGGCTGTAGTCTAGGTCATATCCATTTTCATTTTATTATAGAATTCCTTGATTTCTTCTTAATGGAATATAAAGACCTAACACATAAAAAGGGGCTGCTATGGAAGTTCATAAAGCCCTAGGTAATGGGTTTCAAGAGCTGATCTATCAGCGTGCGTTGGCTATTGAGTTAGGTCTTCAGGGAATAGCATACAGCAGAGAGCATGAAATGGATATCCATTACAAAGGGCATCATATTGGCCGTAGAAGGGTAGACTTTTTCGTGGAGGATGTGATTATGGTAGAGCTTAAGGCTGTCACTAATCTCGAAGATGTACATTTGGCGCAAGCCATGAATTATGTAGAGGCATATGGACTAGAGATTGGTTTACTTATTAATTTTGGAAGTAAAAGTCTACAGTTCAAGAGAGTCCACAACAATAGGAAGACGTATAAGCCAGAGGTACAAAAAAATTTTCAGGAGAAAGACAGGCCATGATTATAAGGATTTCTCGATTACTTGATTTTTTATTTACAAACCTCAGGAAAATCACGTAATCAAGCTAATCATTTCGAATCATAGCCAAGACAGTTAATTAGCAACATGACCCCCACCCACTTCGACATAAGAAAAGCCACTAAGTACCTCCCCCAAATC
>JBCDBC010000503.1:0-4761 GCA_039184535.1 Bacteroidota bacterium
GTAGCCCAGAAGTTGTATATGTAAGTAGTGTCAGATTGGGTATTTATATGGGATTCAAATGTCTTAAAATCAATCTTTTGCACGGACTGTGCAAGGGTAAGCTGACAACCCAGGGCCAGCATGATGAAAGAAAAGAAGAAATTTTTCATACGGAATTATAACGTAAGTATCCTCAATTAGGTTTGACAGGAGTATTTTTTCTACGAAGCTCCTAGCTAATGAGGTAAAAGCGGTTTATTACCCTTCAAACTGCGATTTTTTTGAGGTTTTTGGAGCAATAAAAGGTCTTTTTCTCAGAAATTTTTTAGTCAAATGTGTCCAATCTGGTATTTTTTTCTTAATATGCATTAACAAAAGATTAACACACGTCTTTATATAAATTCATTGAACTATTGAGATACTACTACTACTAAACAGGGCCCGGTAGCAAAACTGCCGGGTCTTTTTTTGTCCTACCCCAACTAATCTTTTTACCTTCATCTTATGGAACAAAGAACCTACTTCCAGGATTTTATGCCTGGCAATATCTGTTTTGGATGTGGGAAGGATCAGACTGAGGGCCTACATGTAAAAAGCTTTTGGGAAGGAGAAGAGGCAGTATGTGTGTGGCATTCTCAAGAAAAGTATCAGGGATGGAAGAATGTGCTGAATGGAGGAATACTGGCATCTATCATAGACTGCCATACCATGGGGACAGCTATGGCGGCAGCCTATAAGGCAGAAGGGAGAGAAATGAATACCCAACCTGACTATAGATATGCCACAGGAACCATGACCGTGAAATATCTAAAGCCTACTCCTAATGATATTCCGATAACCCTAAGAGCTAAGGTAACTGAGCTAAAAGAAAAGAAGATCACTATGCACTGTGATGCGTGGAGTGGAGATGTACTTACTGCTAAAGCTGAAGTCATAGCTATAAGAGTAGTAGATACCAGTCAGGATCAGAAGAACAATCCTTTCGCAGGCTAACAACTGGTAGGAACATTCAGCGCCATTCTCTTTTCAGGTAAATAAATTCCCTATCAAAATATCTAGGCTCATGAAAGGACGTACTCTCCTCTATATTCTTACCCTCACATTTATCATTAGTTCGTGCCAGCAATCGTCTACAGATTCTTTTAAAAGCGACTGGGAAGGACTAAACCGAACCTGGGTGGGACCGGACTTCTGGGCTAACCGTTTGCAGGACTGGGAAATCAAAGATGGGGAACTTCACTGCCTGGTAAGTGCGCCTAATAGAAATGTACACCTACTTACCCACAGATTAGGAGAGCAGGCCGGGGAAGTAGAAATCAGCGTATTAGTTAAGTTTCTTAACCAGAATACTCAAGGCAGTAACCGAGTAGGCTTTCTCCTTGGCGCCAAAGGACAATTCAACGACTATCGGGATGATGCGGTAAGGGGAGAAGGGATAAACGTAGGAGTTACCACTTCTGGTAAGCTATTCATCCAGGAAGAATACAGTGAAGAAGCCATAGAGCTTGCAGATACTTGGTATAGACTGTCAGCTAAAGTATCGGGTACGAGTCTTTCCTTAAGCTTATATGAGAATGATGCTGAGACTCTCATTCTCAGTTTTCAGCAGGAAGGCCTTGCCACAGAAGCTTTAGCTGGTAGCATCGCTCTCCTCAGTGATTTTGAAGGAAACCAGATGGAAGAGAATGCCTCTGCGGCCTTCAAGGACTGGGAGCTAAGCGGACCTAAGCTCAGTCATCATCCTGAACAAGCTTACGGTCCGGTACTCTTTGCCCAGCACACTTTGAGCAGAGGGACGCTAAAGCTGACGGCTCAGATGCCACCTGTTGGGGCGAATGATGCCCAAGAGGTGAGCCTGGAACTTAAGCGTAGCAATGTCTGGAAGAAAGCCGCTACCGCCCTCATCGATCCTATGTCCAGGACAGCTACCTTCAAGATGGAAGACTGGCAGGATGGAGAAGACCAGCCTTACCGACTCGCCTACCAACTAAGGACTGGATCAGGAACTACTCCTACTTACTTTGAAGGGGTCATCAGAAAAGATCCTCGCGAGAAAGAAGACATTAAGGTCTTGGGCTTTACCGGAAACAATGACCTTGGCTTCCCCAATAATGACCTCATAGGAAATGTAGGTAAGCAGGACGGAGACCTTCTCTTCTTTTCTGGCGATCAGATTTATGAAGGAGTAGGAGGGTATGGCGTTCAGCGTGGCCCAGTGGATAAGGCCAGGCTGGACTACCTTAGAAAGTGGTACCTCTTTGGCTGGACCTTTAGGGATCTGATGAGAGATATCCCCTCCATAGCCATTCCTGATGACCACGATGTCTATCACGGCAACATCTGGGGAGAAGGTGGAAAGGCTGCCGATAATACACCTGAAGACCATTCTGACAAGCAAGATACCGGTGGCTACAAAATGCCAGCAGAGTGGGTGAATATGGTCCAGCGAACCCAAACCAGCCATTTACCTGATCCTTATGATCCTACGCCCGTCAAGCAAGGGATTACGGTCTACTACACAGATATGCGCTATGGAGGGATCAGCTTTGCTATACTGGAAGACCGCAAATTTAAGTCTGCGCCCAGAGCTTTACTCCCTAGGGCTGATGTGAGAAACGGCTGGATACAGAATAGAAGCTTTGATGCCAAGACGCAAGCAGATGTGAAAAGTGCCAATCTCTTGGGAGAACGTCAACTCACCTTCCTGGAAGATTGGGCAGCAGACTGGTCTGGGGGAACCTGGATGAAGGTAGTCCTCTCCCAAACCATATTCGCGAATGTAGCTACCCTGCCCAAGGAAGAGTTCCACGACCGCATAGTCCCCAAGCTTCGCATACTGGAAAAGGGAGAATATGCAGAAGGTGACAAAGCTGTGGCAGATATGGACTCTAACGGCTGGCCGCAAACGGGCCGCGATAATGCCGTGAAAACCATTCGGAAAGCTTATGCCTTCCACTTGGCAGGCGACCAGCATTTAGGAAGCTCTATCCAGTATGGCGTAGATGCCTACGGAGATGCAGGATATGCGCTCTGTGTTCCCTCCGTTTCCAATATCTGGCCCAGAAGGTGGTACCCACCAACAGAAGGCGGAAACAGACCTGAAGGGGCTCCCAGGAATATGGGCGATTTCGAAGATGGTTTTGGGAACAAGATGACCGTTCTGGCAGTCAGTAATCCTTACTTCACAGGTCGAGAACCCTCTAACCTCTACGACCGAGCTACCGGCTATGGCGTAGTCAGCTTTAACCGAGCCAGTCGTGACATCACCCTAGCTAACTGGGAGAGAGATACGGATCCCACTCTTGAAGGTGCGCTGCCTTATGAGGGTTGGCCCATCACCATCAATCAGATGGACAACTTCACTCCTGAGAATGTACAGTACCTTCCTACTATCTCAGTAGAAGGCATACAAGACCCCGTCATTCAAGTCTCCAATGCAGATACGGGAGACATTCTCTACACCCTCCGCATCAAAGGCACAGAATTCCGCCCCTGGGTATTTTCAGAAGGCTACTACAATGTGTCCATCGGAGAACTCGGTACAGAACAAATGAGAACTTTGTATGATCTAGAACCTGGATCTGAGGCTAAAGTGAGGGTGGAGTTTTGATAAGTGAGACGAGTATATTATTTATTGATTTTCTCAATTATTAGAATGTTAGAGCATTTGCACCTAAGATAACATAAGCGAATAAGGTATGAATTTTGTCCTTGATGAATTAGGTTTTCAAAATCCTAAAAAGGAAGGTGATCATGTACAGTTATATGAAAAAGCTTGTTATCGTGATTTTTATATTCCTAGTCACAGGACATGGATTTTGCCAGGAATCTTTCATAATTGAGAAAAATCACTTTTATCTTGAAGTTGAATTTTACCCCGCTTTTATCCCTGCTAGTAGAGTCATTATAGGTAAAAATGAATCTGGAGCAAGTCTTTCATTTTCCCAACTTCATATTAAAAGACACCATCCAAAAACTGATTTTCTAATCGATTCTTTGAGAAGAGATTCAAGTATAGTGAGGCAATCAAAGGATCAAACTCTTATCGGAAAAGAATTATTAGGGACAGAACCTGTATATATTTATCCTCTTGAAGAGGTCGATATCTCTGAAAACTTAATTCCTGGTTTTTTCAAAAGTGTTAAAGCATCCCGCATATTGCACCAAAAAAGCAGTCAAGTTAATGGTTCTGATGGGGTTTTGATTTATGTAAAGTATGTGGAAGGTGATGAGAGTAATATCTTTGCAAATAGAGCACCTCAGTTAATGAATGAAGACGAGTTTCAATTAATAGAGGGAATATTTGAGCTATTTAGTCGCACTCTGACAAAAGAGATAGCTACCAACTACGTGGAACACTTGGAAGGATATTTCTTTCAAAGATTTCCGGTGAAGAAAATCTCTGAAGATCCTTTGGGATACAGGTTTTATGATGGTATCTCCATCCTTGATACGTCAGAATTTTACTCTCTAATTAGAAGTTTGCCTTCAGATAAACCCATATTACTGGACTTCTCTAATTTCCGGCGGATGGGTACTTTTTTCTATAAAGACTTTAGACAATTAATTAAGAGAAATCCTTTCGTTTATTGGCTAGTAAATGATCACTCTAGATGGCAGATTAGGGAGATAGGGGTAAAAGAAGAGTTTATTTTCTTCGATAGATCGTTGTGGAAGGCAAAATCTAAAAGCCCTTGAAAAGCTACTTAAAACTAAGTTAGTCTATCCTAAAACCTGGAAGGTCTCTAGACGTTCATCAAACAAATCGTATATTAAGATAAA
>JBCDBC010000504.1:0-4755 GCA_039184535.1 Bacteroidota bacterium
GCCAGCTTTTATAAATTTCCTGTAGAGTTATGGGACAAAGGAGATCCTCTGAGTGCTCCAGATTCTTTTAAAAGACATGACAACCCATTGAAAGCTGCTTAAGGATGTTTCTGTTACCCAGGATGATAAACCCTCTTGGCACTTTTGAGAACCGTCTCCTTATCCAGGGTCATGGGCTTTAACTTCTGTTTGGTATAGAGCTCCATCTGGTCAGTGTAGTGCGGACTTTCCGGTTTAGCTGAGGCACCATATGCATTAATACTTTCTATCTCTGGTCCTTCTTCTGAGAATTTAACCAGTTGGATGTAGGATTCTCCAGCTACAGGTTTCATCCGTCCGTCTTTCTGCATAGTACTATATATCGCAGCTAGTACCTCCGGTCCTCCCCCAAATGGCAGGCTAACGTCCCCCCTTCTGTGCTGCTGTACTTCCCCAAGGGGAACGTACTTTCTCCCGAAATGCTTAAGAAGGTGTTCTTCTGCATACTTCACGCCACCAATGAAGATGGCGTTCTTGTCTTTGGTATTTTTTAGGGCCTTATCCTTTCTGTACATTCTGGTTCTGATGTAGTAATTGGCTAGGAGGAATATGGCGGCCTCCTCACTTTCTACATTCATCACCCTATCCCATGCATTTAGCTTATCTAAACTTTCGGCTACTACAGGGTAGGTCTCTCCGCTCAGATTGAGAAAAGTATCAATAGTCATGCTGGATAGGAAGGGGGTATGGTAAGCCTGATCATATTTAATTCTCTTCAAGTCCTCATAGGAAAGCTTATCATAGGTGTCTATTAACGCTCTGAAGCGAACGCCTCTATTGCTCAAATCATCTGGCATCTGAAAGCCTGTTGTAGCAGGTACATCTTTTACCTTGGGGTTATCGGCTTTTCCAGAGGAGCGAAAAGGTGAGTTATTAGTATTATAAACGTAGCCTGAAGCTGGATTTAATACCTGCGGCAGGCTGTCTATGGGATAATACTCATCTTTCCAGAGGGTGGCTGAAGTATCTCCCCTTACTACGCCCTCCCATTCAAAAGCTGTGTCTCTTACCGGAAAACGACCATTACTGATGTAGTAGATATTGTCTTCTTTGTCAGCATAGACTATGTTGGTACTAATGATACCCAGCATGCTAAGGGCTTCCCTAAATTCTGAAAAGTTTTGGGCCTTATTCATGCGGTACCATTGCTCTGCCGCCTGGATGTTTTGATTAGCTGGGGAGCGCCAGGCAAAGAAGCCTTGATCCGTTTTGATAGTTACTCCATACTTACTTTTGTAGTACTTCTTCTTGAGTCCGAATGGGAGGAAACCCATTAGCTTAATTCTAGCCTTAATAGGATACGGTTCTAGCTCCAACCATTCTCCATCAAATCTATAGTGAAGTTTCTTCTCTGGATGCATGGTCAAAGCATACACATCTGCCAGGTCCGGATAATTTACTGTATGCGCCCAGCCTAAAGACTCGTTTGTACCGGTAAAAATGGACAAGCCTCCCGCAAAGGAAGCTCCTATAATATTCCAGCCTTCTTCACTACATAGATGAGCCTCATACCATGAGTTCACCCCTTCCAGCGGTTGGTGAGAATTACTCACAAAATAGGTCTTCCCCTCCCTGGTTTTATTCTTACTGACAGCAAAGGCATTAGAGCCTCTGGCTTCTGCTATCTGTACCTTGTCCAGCCTCTCATTCAGGATGGAAGAAAGCTCCCCATCAGCCTGAGAAATGAGGGTCATCCCCAGCACATATCCCTGGATCACATCTACCTCATCCACCGGAAACAGGTCTTTATGAAGTACTTCCTTGGGATGAGCCTTAGCATATGCATTAGCACCCGCGGCATATGCTGTCACAATCTTCTGAAAGTCCGGACTTAGCTCCTTCTTATATCGCTCCTTAGCAAGGTCGTAAGCTCCCACTAAATGGCAAGCCACGTCCATGAAAGCACCATCCTTCCCAAATACTACGCCTGCCAGTCCTCTACCTGGTAGCAGTAGTCTTTGCATGGTGTCAAAATCATCCTCTGCTGTAGCCCAGGCAAAGCCATAAGCTACCTCCGCATCTGTAGGCGCGAATACATGTGGCACACCAAAGTCATCTCTGGCAATCTGAATGTTCTTGGGATTGATCTGAGCTGTTGCCCAAAAGGAAGAAGAAATGAATAAGAGTAGTAATAGGGTTCGCATGGGTTGAAAGCTTTAGGAGCCAGAAATTACAGAAAAAAGAATCCTGACAAAACCCAAGAATGCCTACATATCGTATTTTTTTGCTATTGAGAAGCTAACATTAATGGTTTGATTATCCTTTCTGGTAGTTGCTTCAACTATTTTCTGAGAAAGTCAGTACTATGTCTTCAGAAAGGTATTGTTTAAGAATTCTGTGAATACTCTTCTTAAACAGTTTACGATGGGAGGGATGTGGAAGAGGCTCCATATACAAAGGGACGGTTACATCCATAGGAGATTGGACCGGACGTAAGTCCTCATATTTTTTTCTACTTCTCTTAATGGCGGCAGACTCAATGGAAGTAATACGCCAAGTCTTTGTGAGCTCCTGCATGTCCCAAATTTCAACTTTCAATGTCAGTCCATTTGGAGTATGACTAAGAGGATCCAGGTACGTTACCTTAGATACATAGCCAATCATTAGATGCTTATACCGATTCTCTATGGCTAAATCTGCTAAAAAATCAGGCGATACGGTATCCTGATTATGGATCAAGTGATCATACAATTGGGTGTAAATATTTTTCGCATTAGACGGAGTCAGATACTCCTTTGGTGTTTCCTTAGGGCCTGAATGCCAGTCTTGCAAGAGTACATTTGCATAGTTCTCCATTTCTCTATCCAAAAAGATAAATGGAGTCAATAAGAGAGAATCTCTATCCAAAACAGTTTCTTCTATAGTCCTTTCTGGTACGTATATCTCTTTTTTGGCTACTAGTTTTTTAGGAGGGACAATCCAAAAACTGGGCATCATACCACAAGAGGTACTCAATTGAAGTATGAGACCCATCAGAAAAAAACTTATACATCCTCTCTTCGATACTAGCATATCCAGTAAACTTTAATCAGTTTTTAACGCTCATTTCTTAGCATTCTAAAACTATAAACCTACAAACTAAAAAGTACAAGGAAGCATATTAAAGTTAGAAAATTCATGATAGGAGAAGTGTCCCATAAATCTTCCCTACCTTCTTTCAATCTTTTTCATTTGTACCGAAGGATTTCAGCAGAAACATCTTCTAAGGGGATAACAACAAAAAAGTAACAACATGAATTCACTAACATTTAGAATGCTTTCTTTTCCCTTAATTTTGTTGGTAAGTCTTTCTACCGTATTTCTGGCTTGCTCAGAAGAAGGAGACGATACCCCTTCCGGCGGAACAGTAACTGAGGCAGAACTTCATAAAGCCTTTGAGGAGTTTGATACTGATAATGTAGTGGTGATGCTGGATGGAAATGAGGTGGTGATCGAATCTAATGGCTACCCTAACCATACCTCTCCCTACTGGTCCAATACAACTGCAAGGTCAGCTATAGATCCAAGAGGAAATACGCTAACCACTCCTGCTGCGGCAGAAAATCATCCTCTTTTCTCAGAACCGGTAGCTACTTCTTACGAGAATATGGCCCCGGGGAACATAGATGACTTCAATGGGTCTTACACCTTACGGGTATCTGCCAGCCCTGAAAAAGCTTCTTCCAGTACAGCTACAGGTCTGGGTGCCATAGGAATAGCTGTAAGCGGAGCCATGATTTATAATGATGAAGAAGGCCCTAATGTACCCCTGGATGATGCAGCTCCTTCCCTTGACTATAATGGTGCACATACAGGTCCACAAAGTTACCATTACCACCTGGAACCCAAGGCATGGTCTGATGATGATGATAATCTGATCGGGATACTGGCTGACGGATTTTTCCTGTATGGGAGAAAGTGCAATTTAACTGGGACTTACCCGGAAGACCTGGATGTATCAGGAGGACATACTCACATCACCCAGCACGGAACGGAACCTGAATATCACTACCATATTCAGAATGAACTTTACCTGAACCAGTACTACATCCTATTCCCGGAAGATTATCAAGGTACACCTAGCACTATACAATAGGACCTTTAAACCTTAGCGGCTTTGCATCTTAGCATGAGAAAATTTCACGCAAAGACGCCAGAACGCAAAGAAGAATAGAAATGAAATACCACTTTCTCATATTTATATGTCTTTCCTACTTGGGATGCCAGCCAAGTATGCAAATAGATTCAGCCAGGGAGGTATCCATGGTCCCTATTGAGGTAGGCAGTTCTGAGCTTCTGCTGATACCCGTAAAAGGGAAAGTCTACTTTCAGGATGTCCCGTTTACAGGCACATCAGTAGCGCATTATGCAGATGGGCAGCTAGCTGTATCCATTACTTATGAGAATGGAAAAAGGGAGGGACTTTACCGTAAGTGGTATCCTACTGGCCAAATCAGTTTTGAAAGCGCTTACCTCAGTGGGAAAAAGCATGGCCCTACCAAGAGCTGGTGGCCCAATGGGAATCTCCGCACCTCTTCAAAATTTGTAGATGGGGTAGCACAGGGAGAACAGTGGAGCTACTACAAAAGTGGTGTCAAGTTTAAGAGGCTTCAATTGGTGAACGGAAAGGAAGAAGGCCTCCAACAGGCGTGGCGGGAAAACGGAAAGCTATACAATAACTATGAAGCTAAAAACGGGAGAATATTCGGATTAAAACGTGCAAACCTCTGTTATGAA
>JBCDBC010000505.1:0-4752 GCA_039184535.1 Bacteroidota bacterium
CCAGAGATCCATCAGCATCAGAATTTTTTCTTTCTCCCCTCATAATTCTTAGCTAAGTATCATTTCAGGAAATATATTTACAGCTTCCTTTTACAAAAAGAGCACAGAACACGCGATACAGAACCATACCAAATGATTCAACTATCATCATCAGTTAAGACTGTTCAGGCAGAGATTCCTTTAGCTTCTTCCAAAAGTGAAAGTAACAGGGCACTGATTATCCAAGCCTTATCAGGGAATCCGATTGAACTGAATAATCTTTCCAGCGCGAGGGACACCCAAACCATGATCAGGCTGCTAGGCACAGAAGGGCATGTGATGGATGTGATAGATGCAGGAACCACCATGCGTTTTCTTACGGCCTACTGCTCGGCAGTAGGAAGAGACCAAATCCTGACAGGGACGCCGCGTATGTGTAAGCGACCCATAGGCATACTGGTAGATGCGTTAAGAAAGTTGGGAGCTGAGATAGAATACTGGAAGCAGGATGGATTTCCCCCTTTACACATCATCTCCAAAGGGGGAAGACTGAAAGGGACCAAGCTGGATATACAAGGAAATGTCAGCTCTCAGTTCATCACCGCCCTGCTGATGATAGGGCCGGCATTGGAAGGAGGGCTAAGGTTAGGCTTGGTAGGAGATATCTACTCTCGTCCTTACATCAATATGACCCTGGGCCTGATGAACAGATTTGGGGTGGAAGCCAAGTGGGAAACGGAATCCACTATTTGGGTGCCGGAACAGCCCTACCAATCCGGTGAGTATACCATAGAGTCTGACTGGTCTGCTGCCAGTTACTGGTATAGTTTGGTAGCACTTTCAGAATCTGCCAAAATCAAGCTACTAGGGCTCAGAAAAGAGTCTCTTCAAGGAGATAGTCATATGGCGGAAATCATGAAAGGATTTGGGGTGAGTTCTACCTTTGAAGAGGATGGGGTAGTAGTAGAGAAAGAAACTACGCCAGAAAAAGGAAAAGAGGTATACATTAACTTCAGCCAGGTTCCTGACCTCGCTCAGACACTGGCAGTCATAGCCGCTGTACAAGGGGTAAAGCTACATATGACTGGACTGGAAAGCCTGAGAATCAAGGAGACTGACAGAATCTTTGCCCTACAGGAAGAGCTGGCCAAATTTGGCTGTACTATGTTGGAAACGGCTCCCGGTCAGTTTACCATAGGAGGAGACTTCAAAGCTGCCAATGTGGAAATCGAAACTTACGAGGATCACAGAATGGCCATGGCCTTTGGACCTGTGGCACAGACGGGTTCAGAACTGACCTTTAAAGATGATGAAGTAGTGAATAAATCCTACCCTGAGTACTGGGATCATTTAGCACTGGCTGGAATGGATGTGAAGCGTTCAGAATAAGTAAGACATGAAGGTATTAATCATAGGTGCAGGGAATATGGGCATGACCTATGGCCAGGGAATGGTCAATTCAAATGTGGTCAGACCTGCCAATGTGTATGTATTAGACAAGAGTGAGGAAAAACGGGCAGTGGTAGATAAAATTTCTACTCAGCCTATGTTCACAGAACCTGGAGAATATGTAGGAGAAGTAGACCTCATCATACTCAGCGTAAAACCCCAGGACTTTTCCCTTTTGTCAGAAAGTATAAAGCCCTTTCTAAAGCCTAGCCAGTTGGTCTTGTCCATCATGGCGGGGGTATCCATGAAGGACATAGAATCCCACTTAGGTATCCCCAAAATCATCCGGGCTATGCCTAACTTACCTGCACAGGTAGGTAGGGGAATGACGGTCTTTACCACTTCTGTAGAGGTAAGTACCAAGGAAATCCTGGATGCCCAGAATCTACTGAATACAACAGGGAAAACACTTTATACGGAGAAGGAAGACATGGTAGATGCTGCCACAGCCATTTCCGGGAGTGGGCCTGCCTTTGTGTTCTACTACATGCAGTCCATGATAGAAGGTGCCGAGAGAATGGGCTTTACGCCCGCAGAAGCCTTGCTGCTGGTAGAACAAACCTTTGCAGGTTCTCTACAGCTATTTCAGCATCATAACCTCAACTGTAAAGACTGGATAAGCAGAGTTTCTTCCAGAGGTGGAACCACAGAAGCTGCCATGAAATCCTTTGATATGGACCATGTAAATGCCCTCATAGATAAAGGCCTGGAAGAGGCCCGTAAGCGGGCTGTAGAACTCAGTAAGGAGGTTGGGGAAACAAAATAGTATCTTTCGGGAATATGCTGGCCAGTGGGAGACATATTGGATGCCTTGTGATAGGGTTGCTGCTTTTGGCTTCCTGCTCTCAATGGAATGTCAGGAAGGATGTTCCTGTAGGTATAGGTATCACCTTGGACGAGGGATGTGATTCTACCTCCATTCAAAATACGGTAGCTAGCGTCAAAGAACTGAATGCAGATGTGTTGTTAGTGGAGATCCCCTTTCAGGTAGAAGAGCTACAGTCTTTTGAGAATGCCTCCGACTTTAAGTATTATGAAAGCCATCCGCTGGAGTATCTACTGGAAATGCTAAAGGAAGACAGTATTTCCTATCAGCTTTCTTTTGTGCTCGAGAATCCCCAGCGTAAGTCTACAGATCAGGTAAACCTGGGAGACTATTTTTCAGAGATCTCGGGAATTCTGTTGAGGAGTAATGCCTATAAACCCTTCCGGATCTCCTTTTATGGAGAATTTTTTCAGGATGATGAATCCATTTTGGCCCTCAATAAGTTTGTGCAGCAGGTCAGGGAAGCCATTCCCTCTGTACAAGGGAATATCTATTATGGAGTGCAGGCAGAGTTGTTAGATGAAACGTTTGAGTGGGAAGTACCAGACGGAATTTCACTGGTCTACGTTCCAGGCTCTTTTGAGGGAAAGGCCAAACACTATTATGAGCTCAACAAGAGAGTAGGGGAGCTTGCCGTTGCAAAAGAAAAACCTTTGATGATTCTCCGGACTAACTTGCTAGGGGATAGAAAGTATAAGGAGTTTCTCCTACAGCTTTCATATTGGCCAGAAGAAGTTCGACTGGAAGGGATTAATTTAAATACGCTTTATTGTGAGACAGCTTTCCTGGATGAGGAAAGCCCTTTTGCCCTGGCAAAAGAATTTAGCTTAAAAAGATACCTGCAAAACAGGTAAAACCATATGGCAAGGAAGGTCCTATTTATTCGCTTTAGTTCCATAGGAGACATAGTCCTGACGAGTCCTGTGGTGAGAAGCCTTGCCGAAGAAGAACCTGAGACTGTCATCCACTACCTGACTAAGCCTGCCTTCGCTTCCATCCTTCAAACAAATCCCCACATCAACAAAGTCCACACCCTTAAGCCTAAGTTGATAGACACCATACAGGAATTGAGGCAGGAAAAATTTGACCTTATACTGGATCTTCATCACAACCTGAGAACTTCCATAGTCAAGACCTTGCTTGGCGTAAAGAGCCATTCCTTCCCCAAAGGAAATTGGGAGAAGTATCAGATGGTAAAGCTGAAGAAAAGGGATATTGCACTTCCTCATGTGGTAGATCGCTATGCTGAGGTACTTACCTCAACTGGAAGTTCATTAGACGAAAAAGGACTGGATTTCTTCATCTCTCAGGAAGAGAAGGAACAAGCCCAGGTTTTTCTTCAGGAGAATAACTTCCTGACTCATAAGGATAACTTTATTGCACTGGTCATAGGCGCCAAGCATTTCACCAAAAGATGGCCAAATGAGCAGATCATCACCTTCATTAATGACATATCACAACCAGTTATTTTGGTAGGTGGAAAGGGCGAAATGAAGGATGCAGAAGAAATTCTGAAAGCTGTACAAGGGCCCATCATCTCAGCTGTAGGAAGAACCAATCTGCAAGTATCTGCCGCACTTCTGGAGAAAGCTCTTCTGGTAGTTACCCCTGATACAGGCATGATGCACATAGCAGCAGCACTACAGAAACCCATAGTCAGTATTTGGGGGAATACGGTACCTGAGTTTGGGATGTACCCTTACAGGACTCAACACGAGACCCTAGAGGTAAAGGACCTGGAATGTAGACCCTGTTCCAAGATAGGCTTTGATCAGTGCCCTAAGGGCCACTTCAAGTGCATGATGGGAAATACACCTGAGAGAGTTCAGGCAGCCATGAAAAAACTGATGAATTAATCGCGATTTACCTACGTACCTTAGGGCAGGCACACTTCTTAGGCATCTTCACGAAATGGTAACTCACTCCCAGCCTCGTCTGAATTCCCCACTCGTTTTCTGGGAAGAGGAGGAACCTCCGCTCTGGATTGATATCTTCATGACTGGTTCCTAGATAATAGGCATCAATTTCACCAGAGATTGAAAGGTTCTTACTAAAGAAATAGGCCATTTTGCCTCCTAAAGAGGCTCCCCAATTATTGTAATCATAGGAACCATTGAACGCACCTGAAGGTGTGCCATCTCCTTGATCTGTGATAGTACCAGTACTATATATCCCTTTTAGTTGAGCTGCAAACATCCAGGTTCTTACGAAGTATTTACGCTCGTATACCAACTTAAAGTCCAGGTCTTTTTTTTCACCAGAATAAGAAAATAAATTAGGTAAATCTCCTGACTCTATGAGGTCAAGATTCCTTCTTCCAAACTCAAGTCCTATGCCATTTTCCAAATCTATATGATACATATATCTAAATCCACTTAAGGGATTAATGGCAACAGTTCCATCAACTGATTGGGAAATATCAGGTAGCGTATGTGCATTTACGAGAAATACTTGTAACTCGTGTACCTGAGGGGCATAATAGGGTTTCTGCGCCATTA
>JBCDBC010000506.1:0-4744 GCA_039184535.1 Bacteroidota bacterium
AAGCAGTGAATGTAGATTTTCGGAAGGTTTAATTCCCGAAAAGATTCAATTATCCCAAAAAGATGCTGTATATGACTATGTACGCCTCCATCAGATAGTAGGCCTAAAAGATGGAGAGGTTTATTTTTCTCCAGACAATAAGTAGCCAGATCTTTCACACGTGGATTATTCTGGAACTGTTTTGTTTCGAATTCCCGATTTATCCTGACTAGATCTTGGTACACTATTCTCCCTGCGCCTATATTCATATGTCCCACCTCAGAATTCCCCATTTGGCCGTCAGGAAGCCCTACAGGCAGCCCTGAAGCCACTAATTTTGTATTTGGGCACCTATTCAATACTTGATCGTAAAAGGGAGTTTTCGCTGTGTGAATGGCACTCAATTTGGGGTTTTCTGTTATTCCCCACCCATCCATTATGATGAGAGCTACTTTTCGGTTGTCCATGATGTAAATCTAGATAAATCTTTCAAATAGTTATATAAAGTTTCTGGCACGATTTCTGTGAATGATCAAGTGATATGACGTGATAATGACTACTTAACGGCATGAGAATTTTTTGTACCATATTTGCGTTTATGCTCTTAATTTCTCTGGGAACAGGAGAGGCTAAAGCCCAATCCAGATCCCAGACCCTAAACGCAGTGGTAAAGGCGATACAGACGGGCAATTCAAACTTACTTGCCAGTTACTTTAGTAGTAGAGTGGAAATAACTATCGTGAATTCACGACATGTTTATTCTCCTCAGCAAGCTAAGTTTGTTATGAGGGAATTTTTCGGGACTTATCCTCCCAGCTCCTTCAACATCAAACATACCGGGAACACCGGCTCTACCACCTATGCGTTAGGAAGTTTTATAAGTTCCAGAGGTAGTTTTGAAGTCAATATCTTTATCAAGTCTGAAGGCTCTGGCTACAGGGTCAGTAATATAAGAATCGGACGATAAGCATACCTTTACCTTACTGTTGTTAAAAAAATGTGTGGCATAGTGCGGTTTTCGCATTATGCCATAGCTTTTTTATTGACTCCGACCCCTTCCTGATATAACTTCCTGCCTGTTATCCTTATATGAATGAGAAACTTTCTTGATCACCCAGAAACAGATAGAATTATCCAGGAAGCTATAAAGGAAGATATAGGCCCGGGAGATCATACTACCCTATCTACCATTCCGGAAGGAGCAGAATCTTCTGCCAGATGCCTTATTAAAGGAGAGGGTGTTCTGGCCGGTGTAGCCTTGGCTGAAAAGGTTTTTCATACCCTGGATGCTGATCTGAAAATAGAAGTATTCATTCAGGACGGAGCAGAAGTATCTTATGGGGATGTTTCCTTCCACGTACATGGGAAAGTGAGGAGTATTCTCCAGTCAGAAAGAATTGTACTTAACCTCATGCAGAGGATGAGTGGAATAGCCAGCTTTGCCCGCAAAGTCTCTTCGTTACTAGAAGGGCTTTCCTGCAAAGTGTTGGATACCCGCAAGACTACTCCTTTAATAAGGCATGTAGAAAAATGGGCAGTAAACATAGGCGGGGGTACTAACCACAGATTTGGCCTGTATGATATGGTCATGATTAAGGATAACCATGTAGATTATGCCGGAGGGATCACTGAGGCTATCATGGCTTGTAGGTCCTATCTTAAGGAACATGGCTTATCCCTAAAAATAGAGGTAGAAACCAGAGACCTGAAAGAAGTGCAGGAGGTACTAAAAACAGGGGAGGCAGATATCATCATGCTGGATAATATGAGTTTGCCCGTGATGCGGGAGGCAGTGAAAATGATAGGAGATAAGGCACAGACAGAGGCCTCAGGAGGCATTACCCTGAAAACAGCCAGAGCTATAGCTGAGACAGGTGTGGACTTTATTAGCATGGGCGCTCTTACTCATTCTGCTAAGAGTATGGACATCAGCCTAAAAGCGATCAAGTAAATCAGTACAAAGCTTGAAGTATATGTGGATGGTAGGCATCCAGAATAAATCCCTCTCGTTACTGTAAATAAGCACCTGATCCCTCATCATGAAGAAAAAAGGGTTTGTTACCATTAAGGATATTGCCAAAGAATTAGGGCTTTCTACTTCTACGGTTTCAAGAGCCCTGAGGGATCAACCGGATGTAAGTTCTGCAACCAAGGCCAATGTTTTAGAATTGTCGGAAAAATGGAACTACAGGAGAAACCTTCTGGCAGCAAATATGTCCGAACAACGAACCGGGCTTATAGGTGTCATCATCCCTACTTTCTCAGGGCACTTTTTCTCACGTATCATTAGTGGAATACAGGAATATGCCTTCAAGAAAGGCTTCAGAACCATATTCTCAGAAAGCAGGCATCTGGCAGAAAGAGAGCGTATGGATACCTTTGCGATGCTCTCAGTAAGAGTAGATGGGATGATAGTAGCTTCCGCCGTGAATCCAGAGGAGAGCAAGGACTATTTTGATGAAGTGCTGGAACTGGAAGTACCCTTTGTGATGGTAGACATAGAGTGTGAAGGCTTAGCTGCGCCTGTCGTAAAAATCGATGATTTCAAGGCTGCTTATGAGGCCACTGAATACCTAATAAAGTCAGGCTGTAGGAAACTCGCCCATTTCGGAGGCAATCCTAATGAATCCATCCCCAGGGAACGTAAAGCAGGGTTTATTGAGGCCTTAAAGACCTACAAACTGCCTATCAATGAGGGATGGCTACTTAAGGTAGGATACGAAATTGAGCCTGCACAAGTAGCCATGGAGAAAATCCTTAGTGATGGAGGAGACTATCCTGACGGAATTTTGGCTGTAAGTGATAGGGCCGTTTATGGAGCCATGCAGCCTATCAAAGCGAAGGGCTTGAGAATTCCGGAAGATATTTCCCTCATAGGATTTTCTGATAATCCACTCTCAACGCTGATCGAACCTAAAATAAGCTCTGTTTCTCAGCCTGCATATGATATGGGAGCAAAAGCAGTAAGCCTTATTGTAGAAAGTCTCAATCAGGAAACTTCCCTCAAAGGATATAAACCTTATATCTTTGATAGTGAGCTTATTTTAAGAGAAACGACAAGGCCGCTTTAAGTGATTTTCAGCCCTAATTCATGTCTTCATAGGCCAGACTAGTAAAATCAGCTGAAACCCTGGTGCCACTTAGATCCTGACAGGCGATTCCCACAAATGCCCCTGTAAAGGCAGGCCTGTAGCGTTCACTCCCATCTCTTACGTGATCATCAGAAAGAATACCTCCATCATAGGTCCCGGGAAGGTCCCTTCTTTCCCCCTTCCCGACAGAATGAGAAAAAGTAATTTCTGCAAGCTCCCATCTTAAACCCAGAGAAATTTTTCCTCTATTCGGCAATTCTACAGGAGCAATGGGCTCAGATACCTGAAAGTTATCGCAAATGATGAGTTGTAGCCACCTGGAATTTCCAGACTCATCTCCTGTCACATGGAGGTAGAGATAATGACCTGTGTTATAGTAAGCCACCAGGCCCGACATCTGCTGAAAAGTCCTCGGGTGGAAGTCAAAAGAAATCTCATAAGTAAAGTGCTGAGATTGTATCCTTCTGGCCAGAAGACTTTGCTCAAATAAAGAGGTTAAAGATTCCCGCCCGAAAAGCCTTAACACACCAGATTCAGGTAAATGCGCTACCCAGCTTTTCTCCTGAGGAATTCTCAGGGACTGATAGGTTTGGGGAAGTGTATCTCTGCTGAAGTCAACCCTTTCTGTAACGAGAGGATTTTCCTCCACCTGATTTCCGGGAATTTCTATCCTGGCTAGCCTACCTCCAGCTTCCAAGCTAGGCCATTCTCCCTCAGGCCAGGTCAATTTCTCAATACATGTCTCACGTCCCAAGGGACATTTACCTAAAGGTGTTAATGGACGTCCAGCTAAAAAAACTATATACCATTCTCCAGATTCAGTTTTAACCAGATCAGCATGGCCTGTTTTCTGGATTGGATGATTAGGATAACCCTCTGCAGAAAGAATAGGGTTATGTGGACATACTTCATAGGGACCTGTGATTTTCTCAGATCTGACCAGGCTTACCGCATGGCCATACTCTGTTCCTCCTTCTGCAGTGATCAGATAATAATAGCCATCCTTCTGATAAAGATGAGGACCTTCTGTTTTCCCTAATGCTGTTCCCTCAAAAATTCTGTAAACATGGCCTGTAAGTTTTTGGGCTTTACTGTCATATTCCTGGAGAATGATCCCTCCAAAGAATTTCCCTTTTCTATGGTCCACTTCCATACTCAAGTACCACTTACTCCCATCTACATCATGGAATAAGGAAGCGTCAAACCCATGGGCCCCCAATGAAACGGGATCAGACCATGGTCCCGTAATATTCAGGGCAGTAGTTAGGTAATTGGGGGTATCCTTCCAGACTCCATCAAAACTCCTTACTTGGCTATAGACCAGGTAATAAAGCTCTCCATCATGGCTCAAGCAGGGTGCCCAGACACCACATGAGTCAGGAACACCTTTAATATCTAGGAGAGATAGCCTGTCCAATGGACTGCCTACATACTCCCAATTTTGAAAATCAGTGGAATGATAAATCATCACTCCCGGAAACCATTCAAAAGTCGAAGTAGCTATGTAGTAGTCATTTTTTACCCTGATAATAGACGGATCTGGGTGAAAACCTCTGAGAATAGGATTATGAATAGCCAATGTCTGATGAGTATTGAATTATATTATGGGAAATTATTCCAAAAACTGTCAAGAAAGTTTGCTGTTTTCCCGCTGATAATTTTTCAGAAATTTC
>JBCDBC010000507.1:0-4743 GCA_039184535.1 Bacteroidota bacterium
CCTGCGAATACAGAAAGACCGTCGTGTGCCAGGGCGATGTTGTTAATCAGCTCCTGGATCAGTACGGTTTTTCCTACACCCGCACCACCAAAGAGACCAATTTTTCCCCCTTTTAAGTATGGCGCCAGCAGGTCAATTACCTTGATACCTGTGTAAAGGATCAGAGGCTCAGTAGTCAGGTCCTCAAACTTGGGAGCTGGACGGTGAATAGGATATCTTGTTTCTGCTTCTGGCTCAGCCAATCCATCAATAGCTGCACCAGTTACATTGAAAAGTCTACCTTTAATAGAGTCTCCAATAGGTACAGAAATAGCTCTTCCCTCATCAAGCACTTCCAGGCCTCTTTCTATGCCATCAGTAGAGTCCATGGCAATAGCACGTACGATATTATCTCCCAGGTGCTGCTGCACTTCCAGTACGAGCGGGTTAGTACCGGGTCTGTCAATTACGAGTGAATTGTAAATGTTGGGGAGGGTAGATCCTTCAGCACTAAAATCAACGTCAATTACAGGGCCAATTACTTGTGAGACTTTTCCAATATTTTTCGACATGTATGAAGTAATTAATGATCTTTTACGAGTTGTTGCTAAAATGGCGGCAAATTAATCGCATCCATATTAATAAACAAGCTTATGGCGGATGTTTTCATGTGTAAAAAAGAAAGTCTGGTAAATCATACTGACTTACCAGACTCTTTCTTAAGAAAAAGTACTATTTACTGCTTCTGCACCTTCTTTATCAGACGTTTATCTCCCACTTCCATAGAAAGGAAATAGGTCCCTGCAGCCATGTTCCCTACTGGAAGCTGGATCAGGTTAGCACCTTGTGCATATCTTTCTTCAGGCAGAGCAATGACGCTTCTTCCACTCAGGTCAAATAAGCTTACTGAAACTAAATCCGACTGAAGAAGTTCAAACTCCACACTAAGATCATTTGCCATAGGAGAAGGATACACACCTAGTGAAATCTCACTTGCTAATGTCTTACTGATAGAAGTAGAACTCGTTACCAAGCCATAAGAAACCGTAGTATCTACTGAGGCCCCAAAGGTATCATCAAAGGAACTGTCTCTACTCCATGTCATCAGTATATTGAATTCTCCAGGCAGATGCCAGGTGTACTGTGTAGAATAAGTAGTAGTTACTGTTGTAAACAGTCCTGCAAAATCCAGCGAATCTATCTCTACTGTGGTAGTTTTCATTCTTAGGACATTCTCAAAAGTTCCAGCAGGGGTAGTTAACGTACCATGGCCAGAACCTTCCTGCGTTTGCGTACCCGTTGAGGAATTTGAACCTAAACCGAATAAGTCCAAACCAAATTTGTAGGTATCATCCACTGAAGAACTTACCCCAAATGGATAGCTAATGATGGTCTGAGGATCCGTATACTTCAACACGAAGGTATCCACCTCCATGGTTTCTTCATCCTGAAAGGCAGCAATGGATCCCAGGATTTCTAATGCGCTACTACTTCCCTTAACAAAAAAGGCAACAGAGTCTTCCCCCAAATCTGAAAAGAGGGTAGCTTCTGGAAAAGAATCAGCAAAAGCAGAATTAGCGGCTACATCTACAGAAAAAAAGTAGGGGTCTTCATCCGGAACCAGCATGCTAAAATCCCAAGTAGAAGAAGGAGCATCTGATCCTGGTCCCATCCCTCCGCTTAAGGCATCTTGTTGTCCATAAGTCTGACCGGGAACAGGGTTACTCGAATCTGTGATGGTTGGTTGGGCCATTAAGGCAAAAGGAACAAACAATAGAATGGCGAATACACTGTGAGTAAATGTTGCAAACTTCATACTCATTATAGGTTAATGGTTAAACAAAGAGGAGGAGTAATAGTATGAGTTGAGAGGGATTGAATGTGTGGTATGCCTGTATTTTCAAGATTCAGGCCTATAATCTAAGGAAGCAAATTAAGTATTTTCTCCCAAAATGCACCATATGATAAAAAATTCTACTCTCGAATAAGATAGACATCAAGCTAAAGTCCGCAAATGTGTAAGTTTGCCTAATGACCATCTTAGCCCCCTATACTTACCTACAAAAGTCCCGCTTTCAAGAAAGGCTGATCACCTCAAAGCCAATTCCTTCCCTGGAAATGGTCATTGTCATTCCTGCCTATAAAGAGGAGCAACTGACAGCCACCCTGGCATCCCTGGAAGCCAACCCTTTTCAAGATAAACACAAGATAGAGGTCATCATCATCATTAATAATGGGATTCATGAAGAGGAGAGTATACAGATCTTCAATCAAGAAGTATATAAAGAGTGTCAAGACTGGATTAGAAAGAATTCTCCAGGACTGACCATACACCCGGTACTTGTACAGGATCTTCCTAAAAAACACGCAGGCGTGGGCCTCGCCAGGAAGATAGGGATGGATGAGGCAGTAGATAGATTGGAGCAAGTAGAAAATGAGCAAGGCCTTATCGTATGTTTGGATGCGGATTCTCAAGTCCAGTCAAATTACCTGCAGGTACTGATGGATACCCATCTCCAGCAGCCCAAGATGGAGGCTTTTTCAATACGTTTTGCTCATCCACTTGAGGGAGAAGGTTACAAGTCTGAAGTATATGAAGGTATTATCTTATATGAGCTGTTCCTGAGGTACTATGTAGAAGGTTTGAGAATGGCGGGATATCCTTATGCCATTCATACCATTGGTTCATCCATGGCGGTTAGAAGTAAGGCTTACCAAAAAATGGGCGGTATGAACAGGCGGAAGGCAGGGGAAGACTTTTACTTTCTCCATAAGTTTTCTCCAGGGGGGAAGGTGTTTGAAGTTCAGGAAACCACGGTTATCCCCTCTCCCAGAGCGTCTGACAGAGTCCCCTTCGGTACGGGTAAAGCCATTCAAGGATGGCTGGATCAGAAAGAAAAAGTGTATCAAGCTTATCACCCAGCTATTTTTCAGGCCCTAGAGACCTTCCTGCTTTCTATTGCTGATTCGTATGAGCGTATGGCATGGGATATAGCCCCTTGCTTTGAATCCTTTTTTGAGAATGAGCATATCCTGCAGAAAGGGAAAGAAACTAAGGCACATGTAGGGAACAAGCAGGCCTACATCAAAAGATTCTACCAGTGGCTGACCCCTTTAAAAGTGCTTCAGCTCATTCGTTCCGCAGCTGTCACTTACCCAGATGTACCCTTAGAAGAGGCCGTTGAAGGCTTATTTTCTTCTATGGTTCCTGAAGAAAAGGTACCCAATTCTCTAGATCCAAAAGCATGGTTACTCTATTTAAGGAAGAGACAGGCAGAAAGATGATGGCTTTTTCTCCTATCTTTAGAACAATCTTTTTTATAGCAGATACGTAAGTCAAGCAGTACTTTACTACACCGCTGAAAGTATTCTTTCGAAAATCTACTGAAGAAAGTACTGATAATTCAGATATTTATCCCTGATAAGAATATACCCCATGATGAAAATACGGTTTGGCCTTTCACTTCTCATTTGCCTCTCATTTACCATCTCTGGTTTTTCTCAGGAGAATAGCCTGCCTTCCATAGAAAAGAAGTTGGCCACCTTGGCTGACGATATCCTACTGCATGATTCTCTCAGCTTCAAAATTCAGCAAAACAAGGAATTTACCTCTTTACTGATAAACACCCTCAAAAGACCAGAGAGCTTCACTTACTCCTTTGACTCTCTCAGGACCATTTCCATTCTGGAACCGGAGGATAAAAGTTTCCGCATTTTCACCTGGCATATAGTAGACCAAAACTACCGAGAGTATTTTGGAGATCAGTATTACTACTATTTTGGTCTGGTCCAGAGAAAATACGTCCCTACTTCAGGGCCTGTAGAGTATATAGTCATTCCGCTAATAGAGATGCCCACTATCACTAAAAGCATTGAGAATACCCTGCTGGATAATAATAACTGGCTGGGAGCACAGTACTATCCTCCCAAAAATATCAACAGCCTTCCTAAACATACCCTGAAATATTACGGGCAAAAGCTGGTGAAAGGGAAACCCCAAAAGATCAAACAAGACTTTTATGTACTCCTGGGATGGAACGGAAATGATAAGAAGAGTAACTACAAAATAGTAGAAGTCATGACCTTTGACCCCGATAAAAAGGATAAGGTTATCTTCGGAGCTGATGTGTTCTATTTTGACATTATTCCCAAATTTCGTGGCTTCTTTAAATATTCTGATAATGCTCCCTTCACCCTCAATTATGGCTACGTAAAGTCGGGGCCCTTCAAACTTTTCAAGAAACCCATGATCATTTATGACCATTTAGCAGCTCCCAAGCAGAAAACCATGAAGGAAATTTGGGAATATGGCCCAGATGGATCTTACGATGCCTTGAGCTTTTTTAAAAGAGGAGGATATTTTGAGTGGTACAGAAATGTAGAGCTTGCCGAAAAATATAATAATAAACTCAAACAGAAGCAGTTACGCGAGTTACGTGAAGGGGAGCAGAACAAAATTAAGGAAGCTGGGATACGCTTAGGAAGTAATCAGTAGGACGTAATTTTTTAGGCAAAAACGAAGGGAAAAAGACCACTTTTAACTATCCTGACAGCATTTTGTTAAAAAAAATCTCTCCTGGCTTGGAAAAGCCTTTGTTATGATTTGAGGAAATTTATATTTTTACTCGCATTGCAGGATATAACAACCTTAATACTATGCAAGGGAGAGACGAAGTGTACTCGGAGAAAATTAGGGCAGGAAAGAGGACTTACTTTTTTGATGTAAGATCAACCCGATCAAATGATTACTACATTACCATCACA
>JBCDBC010000508.1:0-4739 GCA_039184535.1 Bacteroidota bacterium
CCGGAAGTGAAAAAGAAAAAGAAGAAAAAGAAAGCAACTCCTGCCATTCCTACTCCCCCACCCCCAAAAGCAGTGAGTTATCAGGAAGGTTCTGGTATTCTCCTGAATATGAACACTGATGAGATGAAAGATCAGCTTCTCACCTCATGGGAACATGGAGATATAGAGCTAAAACTGGAAGTCATGATCCCTAAAGGGTCAAACTCTGGTATCTATCTTCAGGGAAGGTATGAAGTGCAGCTTCTGGATAGTTGGGGGGTCAAAAACCCAAAATTCTCTGATATCGGAGGCATTTACCGTAACTGGGAAAACACACCCGGTAATATCTTCAGAGGAAAAGCCCCTTCTTCCAATCCGGCAAAAGCGCCTGGCCTTTGGCAGGAAATCCATCTACTGTTTAGGGCGCCTAAATTTGATGATAAGGGAAGTAAGATCGCCAATGCCAGATTTGATTATGTAGATCTAAATGGAGTTAGAATCCATAGCAATGCAGAAATTCCGCTACCTACTGGAGGTCCTATAGATAAGAAGGAAGCAGCCATGGGTCCTCTGATGATACAGGGTGATCATGGGCCAGTAGCATTTAGAAACATCGAATACACCCTTTTATCTGACCTGGATGCTGATGTTACTGACGTTAGCTTCAAAACCTATACGGGAGCTTTTAATTCCATTGATGAGATGATGGCTTCTGAGGTAGTTTATCAGGGAAAGACTGATAAAATCAATTGTCTATTAACGGGTGAGGAAAATAACTACGGGATCATTTTTGAAGGTAAGCTCCATATCAAAGAAAAAGATACCTACGAAATCACCTATGCCTACTCTGGTGGAGGTGTCCTTATCTTGGATGGAGAAACACTTGCTGATTATCAGCGAGGAGATTCTTACAGATTTGATAGAGCTGTAAAAGAATTGGATGCAGGTACTTATCCCTTCACCCTTTATAACTTTAAAACTGCAGGCTGGCGACCCCAAAGGCTAGGACTGGAAATAAAGACCAAAAGTACGCATCCGCTTTCCTTCCACGCGTACGAATCTTTACCCCTCAATGCAGATATGGTCTCCCCCATCTATGTGGATGCAGGTGCACAGCCCAAAATGCTAAGAGCCTTTCTGGACTTTGAGGGAGACAGGAAAAAAAGAATCACCCACAACATAGGAGTAGCCAGTCCTTCCGGAATTAACTATGCATTTGATCTGGAGAGAGGTAATCTGGTTTGTGGTTGGAGAGGGAAGTTTGTAAATGCCACGCCTATGTGGTTTAACAGGGGAGATGGTTCCTTCAGGCCCAGAGGGGCTGTTCAGTTTACATTCTTTGGACAAGCTTTAGCTAATCTGGACAATGGCGCTGCTCCCTTTCCAGAAAACCCCAGTGAGATCACTCCTAAAGGGTATGATATTTCAGAGGCTGATGGTCTTCCCAGCTTTAAGTACTTGTACAAAGACATCATGGTTCAGAGTACTATCAAGCCGGATCCGGAAGGAAAGTACCTAACTCATCATGTAAAACTGGAGAATCCAGGTGGTGAGATGCCTACCCTGCATTACAAAATGGCTGAGGCAGATAAAATCACCAAGGTAGCTCCCAACCTATACAAAATTGAAGGAAAAGAATATTTCATTGAGGTAGCAGATGGTCAGACAACTATTCTCAGAAATCTGGAGAACGGTATGGACCTCATCTCTCCGATTACGTCCGAACTGACTTATACTTTCATGTGGTAACCCTATCAACCCTCAAAAAAATGAAACATATACTCATATATCTAATCAGCTTCTCCACTTTAGTGATGATTCCCCTTGTCGGGACGGCACAGGGAGAAGCCCCAAGACCTACTGAAGAACAGTATTACCGAATTTCAACCGTCCCCATTCCTGAGGGTATCCACATGGAAGCAGGAGGAGTCACAAGCTTGCCTGATGGTAGCCTGGCGGTTTGTGTCAGAAGAGGAGATGTATGGATTATTGAAAACCCCATACTGGCAGAAGGAAGAAATGCTGAGTTTAAGTTATTTGCCTCCGGTCTTCATGAACCCTTGGGCATACTGTATAAGGATGGCTCTCTGTTTATTGCTCAGAGAGGAGAACTTACTAAGCTTACAGATACTGACGGAGACCGAATAGCTGACAAGTATGAAACAGTTTACTCCTGGCCTATTTCAGGGCACTATCATGAGTACTCCTTTGGTCCTAAGCTGGCTCCAGACGGAGGGATGTTTGTCAGTGGGAATGTCGCATTCGGAGACGAAGAATGGTGGCGTGGTGAAAGTAGAGTTCCATGGCGCGGGTGGATCATGAAAATATTTGAAGACGGGAAAATGGAACCATGGGCTACTGGTATGCGCTCCCCCGCTGGGATGGGTATGGTGGATGGTGAACTTTTCTACTCGGATAACCAGGGAGACTGGGTAGGTTCAGGCGGAATTTGGCACGTCAAAAAAGGTGTGTTCACCGGACATCCTGCAGGCTTATCATGGACTGATAAAGAGAATTCTCCCGTTAGCACGAGTACAGAGGACCTTTACCTAAGGGTAAGTCCCCGTCAGAAAAAGATGAATGGCAGGTATGTAAAACCGGAAAATATTCAAGATGAACAGCAGCCTGATTTTTTATATCAAGTACAAAAGGATATTCCGGAATTAGTGTTACCCGCGGTATGGCTTCCTCATGGGATACTGGGAATTTCTAATTCGGAGATCGTGACCATGGATAAGGAAAACGCCTTTGGCCCCTTTGAAGGACAATTACTTGTAGGAGATCAGGGACAAAGTAAAATCATGCGAGTAGCCCTTGAAAAGGTAAAAGGAGAATATCAGGGGGTGGCTTTTAATTTCATTCAAGGTTTTCAGTCTGGCGTTATGCGTATGGACTGGGGCATGAATAATACCCTCTTCGTAGGAGAGACAAACAGAGGCTGGGGCTCTGCCGGAATCACTAATTCAGGACTACAGTTTGTCAATTGGACAGGCCAAACACCCTTTGAAATGCATACTGTTTCTGCCAGACCAGACGGATTTGAAATTACCTTTACCAAAGCGGTAGATAAAAAGCTGGCAGAAGATTTGGATAGCTATTCCGGTAAAAGCTATATCTATAAGTACCACCCTGCTTACGGGAGTCCTCCTGTGAACATTGAGGATCTACAAATTAAGGGCGTAAAAGTGGCTGAAGATGGTATGTCTGTGAGAATAGTAGTTGATAACATGAGACAATACCACCTACATGAAATATTTGTGGTGGGATTAAGAAGTGCTGAAGGTAATGAACCTGTTCTTCATCCCGCAGCCTATTATACCTTGAATAACATTCCCGAGGGAAAAAAACTGGAGTTAAGCAGCTTATCTACCAAAAGATCTAGTGCCTCTCTTAAAAAAAAAGTTTCAGCAGATAAGCCGGTAAAGAAAGTTTCTCAAGCAGCTTCAAAGAAACAGGCTGTAGTCGCTAGGGAGGAGTCAAAGGCTCCCACTTATGCCCAAATAGAAGGTATGCTGGTAAGAAATGCCTGTACAGCTTGTCATAACCCCAAGAAAAGGGTGGTAGGACCATCTTTTCAGGCTATAGCCAAAAGGAAGTACAGTAATGAGCGCATAGTGGAGCTTATTTACAAACCTGAACCTCAAAACTGGCCTGAATATGCTGTTCCTATGGCAGCTATGCCACAAGTACCCAGAAAGGATGCCCTGCAAATAGCAGCATGGATTAATTCGCTAGAGTAAAATTAGGTAGAATGCTTGATAAGGCTCGCAAAGGACTACATATCCTTTGTGGGCTATTTTTTTGAGGAAGGATTATCGTCCAGCTTATCCAGTAACTCCTGGAAGGAATCCTGAACTTCTTCTTCAGAAACGGAAGGCTGAGTTTCCTTATAGTAGGAAATCAGGTCCTGGATGGTTTCTTCTGGATGATTTTTAAAATCCATACTCGCTATTTCTATCTGAGCCTCTCTTCGCTCCTTATCTGACATGGAATTCTTTTTGGCCGGCCTAAGAAGTTCGGATAAATAAGATAATACTGACTTTCGAATAGAACCCATGTCACTGGTAGCCAAGAATAGTAGTCGATGATTTTATAGAAAGAGGGAACCGACAGCCTCTCATACCAGTAATATTCAAATTCCAGGCCAGGAAAACATGGTTCTCGGGATTGTTCTCAGAAATCTGTATAAAGTCAGTTACACTAAGGTGGGAAGACGAGGTATTTCAATTATGGGAATTGCTCCTTACAAACGAGCATGTGCGGGCAGATAGGAGAGTATTTCCAAAGTCCCCGCCTATGGTCGATTGCATCGACCGGTAAGAACACCTTAGAAGTCATATTTTCCAAAAGACAAATGGCCTCTGCATTTAGTCGATTCTATCGTCCAAGAATATCAACAGCCTTCTACCCAGTGCTTCCAAACACAGGCTGCGCTCGTTACAAACCAGCGTAGGCGAATAACTTTATATTCTCGTCCTAACTTCGCCTATGGTCGATTATATCGACCGGAAAGAACACCTTAGAAGTCATATTCTCCAAAAAGCAAATGGCCCCGAATCAATGCGTAATGATCCGGGGCCATTAACATGTTGTACTTTTCCTTAAGCGATCTTCTGAACCTTGGTTCTGAGAGACTTGATGGCTTCACATAGGTGATTAACTACCGTCTGATAGCTGATACCCATTACCTGAGAAATTTCATTAGGAGAAAGTCCCTGGAAGTATCTGAGGTATACCACTTCTCTTTGTCTGGGAGAAAG
>JBCDBC010000509.1:0-4736 GCA_039184535.1 Bacteroidota bacterium
GTTCAACGCATGCCAAATTCTATGCTCTATGCTTCTATGAGATCCGACTCATCTCTTTCGAAAATCAGAATGTTAAAATGGCGGAAATACTGAAATACCGTTGTTATTTAATAGCATATGAATAGTAGTTTAGCCTTTGCAATGGCCTTTAAAAAAAAAGCCATATTTGTCTAACAGACCGTCCTCACCCAATCTTTTCTAGTCTGATTTACCTATCAGCAAAATACATTAATTGAATCGGAATAAATTTTCAGATTTAATTCGATCCTTTGCATATCTAAACAAATTCTCTCAAATTTTTTCTAAATTACGTTTATGATAAGCAAGAATCCTGTTTATGAGTCCATCTTTGAGCAAAACTCCAGGAGGACACTCATGGTATTTGAGCAGGAAGAATCCGCTTTGCTTCCTTTTTGGCATTATCACCCAGAAATTGAGATTACCCTGATCACCCAGGGAAAGGGGACCCGTATGATAGGAGATAGCATAGAAAGCTATCAAGATGGAGATCTAGTGTTAGTAGGGGAGAATCTTCCCCATCATTGGATATCCAGAGAATTTAATAAAGACAAGTTACAAACTGCCGTAGTTATTCAATTCCAAGCCCGTCTGTTCGAAGGGATTGCTGAGTTTGATCCTATTCATCAATTCTTACTGGGTAGTAAACTTGGATTTCAATTTCCGTCTCCCAGCAAGGAGTTACAAGAACGGATTACAAAACTAATAGATCTTCCGCAGTCACTTCAGATAAGCAATTTGATCGAGATCCTTTACGAACTAGCTCAATATGAGACCGCCCGTACCTTATCTAAAACCACCAAGTTTAACATCCTGAATTCTGGCAAAGAACAAAAACAGATCAATGATGTCATCAGGCATATCATCAGTAATCAGCACCAGAAATTAACCGTAAACCAAATGGCGGACTTTAGCTGTATGATTCCTCAAGCCTTTTGCCGCTGGTTCAGGAAACATACAGGCTTGTCTTTCATCACCTACCTGAACAAGAGCCGCATAGAAGCCGCTTGTCAGATATTACTGGTGTCAGATAGTTCTGTTAAAACCATAGCCTACGAGGTGGGGTTTGAAAGCATCAGCCACTTCAACCGCACTTTCAAGAAATACATAGGCATTTCCCCACTTGAGTATAGAAAGGAGCATGCTGGAAAAAGGGCTATGATGGTTTAACTAAAGCCACAGATACACAAACCCTATGTAATATGCGTATCTGTGGCTTACTTATCATCTTTCTCTATTCTAACTCCAGAATTAGTGGCTGCTTAGGGGAAAGCTTAAGTGTTCCTCCCAGTTCATACTTTTCTCCAGAAAGAACATCTGTCCCGCTTGTTACCCCTTCCAGCATCTCCTGAAAACGCTCTAGGGGCATTTCCTCTGTCTTCTTTAGCTTATTCAGGATCACCATGACTTTCTGATCATCAGTATATCTAAAGTATACATATACCCCAAATTGAGGAATGAAGTGCCTTAGTTTACCCGTATGAATCACCTCAGCTCCCTTTCTCCAGTTAAGGAGTTTCTTAAACATGGCTTGAGTTTCCTGCTGCTCATCTGTCAATCCTTCTCCGGTAAACGCATTTACCTTGTCTCCATCCCAGCCACCTGGAAAATCACTTCTTACTATTCCGTGATCCCCTGAACCACTCATCAGGATTTCTGTCCCATAATAGTATTGTGGGATTCCTCTCATGGTAGCCACATATACTATAGCTTGGTTAAATAAGTCTATGTCTTCTCCCATTTGTCCATAGATTCTCTGCATATCATGGTTATCTGGAAAGATGACTAGATTCATGGGATCCGGATAGAGAAAGTCCTGAGCTACCATTTCATAGAGCTTGATAAATCCAGAAGCCCAGCTCTCTTCGCTCTTAAGTGCTCTGGACATTTCTGCCTGTACTGGAAAATCCATCACACTTCTTAGGTAAGAAGTGTATCCATTAGCATTGCTTTTTCCTTTCTGCCAGTAAGAAACGATGGTGGGCCACTCAAACCACTCCTCCCCTACTATGTTCAGGTCAGGGTATTCCTCCATCATCTCCCTAGTCCAGGCTGTCATGTACTCCTCATCTGGGTAAGGATAAGTATCCATTCTGATTCCGGAAAGGCCCAGGTACTCTACCCACCAAATACTATTTTGAAGGAGGTACTGTGCCATTAGGGGATTACGCTGATTCAGGTCAGGCATGGTGGGTACAAACCATCCATCAGTGAAGGTTTTCTTGTCTATGTCAGATACATATGGGTCCTGAAGAACTGTTTTCCTGTGGTTAGTCTCTGTATAGCTGGGCCACTGATTAATCCAGTCTTGCATGGGCAGGTCCTTCATCCACCAATGCTCAGATCCACAGTGGTTCACGATCATGTCCATGATGAGTTTGATGCCTTTTGATCGTGCTTCTTCAGCCATGATCTGGTATTCTGCGTTGGTTCCAAAGCGGGAATCCACCCTGTAGTAGTCTGTGGTAGAATATCCATGGTAAGAGTACTCCTGCATATCATTCTCCAGGAGAGGATTCAGCCAAATAGCGGTAAATCCCAAGTCTTTAATATAGTCTATGTTTTTTCTGATGCCCTCTATGTCTCCTCCATGTCTTCCACCTTTAAAAGACCTGTTCACTTGCTCCTTAAGAGGAGCCACATTGTCATTGTCGGGCTTACCATTAGCAAAACGGTCAGGCGTAATCAGGTAGATGGCATCCGTGGTATTAAAGCCTTCAATATTCTTACGGTCTTCTTTTCTCTCTAGCAGAGAGAAATTTCTGGATAAAACTTCCTCACCATTCTGGGTAAAACTGACAGGAACTTCACCTGCCGTGGCATCCTCAGATATGGAAATATCCAGAAATAGATAATTAGGATTTTCTACCAGCATGGAGGAGTTGAGTGTTTCTCCTTCATAAGAAATATTAGGTCTCAAGGTAGAAATATCTTTTCCGTAAACGAGTAACTGGATTTGGTTGTGCTTCATGCCCACCCACCAGTTAGCGGGTTCCATGCGTTCGATGGTTGGTTGTGAGAAGGCGCTGCTAACAATACAGCTGAGCAGGCAGCCTAGTAGTAGGTATGTCCTCATGTAAGTAGTTTTCTACAAGTTACATGAGGACAGTTAAATTTTGCAAATTTAAACGCTATAATATCACCGGAACGGCAGTTAGTGTTAATACTGACGTATAAGTGCCCGGAGTAATGTTGGCATCCAGCATTATAGGGAGATTATTTCTGTCAAGGACAGACTTTATTCCCACCCCTATTCTGATCTTAAAGTCATTCTCCTCAAAATTTCCTGCATTACCGTTAGGGCCGGGGATAACTACTGTTCTGGTAACACCTTCCGCTAAAATATAGGCTCCCGAAAGAGTAGACTTGATTCCAAACCCATCAGAAGGCCCCCAATCATATCTGTCTTTATAATCACCTGCATCATTCTGATAATGTAGCCTAATATGAAAGTACCTTGCATCCAGGGTATTTCCTGCCCCATCAGTAAAGGCCGTATTAGTCATATCCACTTGAAAGTTTGTGCTGGAGGCTACCTGAAACTGAATGTGGTTAGATCCATGGTTACTGTTAGCAGCAAAGCCATTCTTATAATGGTTAATAGAACTGAAGGTAAAGCTACAATTCGCATTTCCTACTATTTGAAGTTCTATAGACTGTTCAAAAGCAGCAGAGATGTTGATTTCGTCAGACTGGGCAAAAATGGATATAGAGAAACCTAGGAACACTAATGAAAGAATGGTCTGTCTCATTGTTAATGTTGAATTTTGAATGAGAGAATGTTGAATGGTTAGGGGCGAAAGATTTCCTTTACAATATGACTGGAACGGCGGTGAGTGTTAAAGTAGCGGTATAGGTACCGGGGGTGATATTCGCATCCAGAAGAGAAGGAAGACCTGTAACTCCTCTCGTAACGGCTGACCCACAGCCTAAGTGGATTTGGTACCGGTTTTCCTCAAAATCACCAGCATTTCCTTCTGGGCCTGGTTCCAGAATGGTATTTACGTTCCCATCCAGAAAGTACACATGAGACCTCTGTGCTTCCACGGAACCTATTGCAATGCCGCCAGTGTATTTGAATCTACTCCCTATATCAGCAATGGCATTTAGATACTTAACTCGATAGAAAAAATAGTTGGCATCAAGGGTATTTCCTGCTCCATCAGTAAAATCAGTATGGCTTACATCCACCTGAAAATTGGTACTTGAGGCTATTTCAAATGTGACTTTCTCAATAGAAGGATCAGTAGTTGCATAGCCTTGCTGGTATTGATTTATGGTAGCGAAGGTGAAATCGATGTTAGCTCCTCCTACGATCCTCAGCTCTATGGACTGGGCAAAAGCAGCTGAGATATTGATTTCATCAGATTGAGAAAAACAGAGGCTGGGGAATAGTAATAACAAAAAATATCCTATTCTTCTCATCATACAGAATTGTCCTGCATGATAGTACCTTTAGCTCCTGACTCAAATGGAAAAGTCTAAGTCTACTTACACCCTTCTTTAGCAGGTAAGCATAAGGTGACAATTGACCATTACATCTGGCAGTTCGGGTACTTAAACTGCTACTGAATAACAGGGAGGGCCGTCAAGGTAAGAACAGAAGTATAGGTACCGGGCGCAATATTTGCATCTAACAAATTTGGTAAGCCAGATAAAGCCCTTATAGGATAAGTACCACAGCCAAATTGCATCTCGTAATAGTTCTTATCATAGTA
>JBCDBC010000510.1:0-4729 GCA_039184535.1 Bacteroidota bacterium
CGAGGAAGTCTACTGCTAAATAAGTGGCCGGTTGGAACATCCTGAGTCTCCGCATATTCTTGACTGACATACGACTGGCCGTCAGGTTGGCTACCGCCCCATTCTCAAACTCTATGCGTGCATTAGCTATATCAGGGGTCTTGCTGACTACGGCTACTCCACTGGCAGACACATTTGCTACAGGCGACTTCACAATGCTTAGCACCACATCTATGTCATGAATCATCAGGTCCAGCACCACAGATACATCTGTCCCTCTTGGATTATAGAGTGCCAGTCTGTGTCCTTCTATGAACATGGGATTTAACTCTATGTCGTTGATAGACAGAAAAGCAGGATTGAAGCGCTCTACATGCCCTACTTGCGTAACAAGCTGAGGGAATTCCTCTGCCAGTTTCAGTAGCCCTTCCGCTTCCTCCATTTCCTGTGTTAGCGGCTTCTCTACAAATACATGCTTACCTGCCTGCATGACTCTGGAAGCCAGCTCGAAGTGAGTGGTAGTAGGGGTTACGATGTCCATGGCATCTACCTGAGCTATAAGCTCATCCAGGTCATCAAATGCTGGGACCTCAAACTCAGCGGATACTTTCTCCCGAGTCTCTGCATTTAGGTCAAAAAAACCTACCAGTTCAAACGCTGGAATCTGTTTCAGAAGTTTGAGATGAATCTTTCCCAGGTGTCCTGTGCCTAATAATCCAATTCTAATTGTATGCATAGTTCAAAAGCCATTCGGGCAGTAAATGTAACACTTGTAACCCTTTTATTTTCCCCTCTAGGGTATTTTCCCCGAAGTTTGTTTTGGGTACATAGTATTAAAGCTATTTTCCGTTAAGAAGTTGCGGATAGTCTGTTCTCAGTTTCATTTCCATGCAAATAAACAATTGCCTACTTTCTTTTCGTCGCTTTGGACTCTTTGCCTTTCTCATGCTAGGATTTATAGCAGTGAATATTTTCACTTCCTGTTCCTATGACACAGAAACCGTAGTTTCCAGTGCTGAGTTCCCGGTGGAAATAGCCGAGATCGTAAATGCAAGTTGTGCTACTACCGGCTGTCATGCAGGAAGTGGTGCACCGGAGAACTTACGACTGGAGGACTGGAACAGGCTGTTTGAAGGATCAGATTTTGGGGCAGTGTTAGTTCCTTACGAACCAGACTGGTCCCACTTTTTCCAACACCTAAATACCTTTGAAGATCTGGGGGTTCAGGCAAGACCCGTCATGCCTCCCGGGGGAATACCCAAACTGGAAAGAGGAGAGGTAGAAACTCTAAGAAACTGGATTCTGCAGGGAGCCCCCAATGCAAAAGGAGAACTCAAATGGAGTCAGCGAGAGGTGGAAACAGCAGATAAGGCATTTACCCTTTGTGCAGGCAGTGATCTGGTTGCGGTGTCTGATCTACGCACCAACCTCATCATGCGCTTCATAGAAGTGGGGCAGGAAGAAGGTAAGCAGGAAGCCCCTCATTACATTCGCCTTTCTCCAGACCAGCAGTTCTTCTACGTTTCCCTCATAGATGGAGGACTCATAGAGAAATACAGAACCGATAACTACGCCTTTGAAGGAAGAGTGGAAGTAGGCCCTGATCCTTCCATTATAGAAGTAAGTCCAGATGGTACCAGGGCTATTATCACTCACTGGAATGCCTCAGATCTACTACCTAAACTTTCTATGATCAACACGGAGGACATGAGCATAGTAGATCAGGTGCAGGGAGGGGCAGAAAGACTCAGCTTTCCTCATGGCATAGCAGCTAATGCGGACTATAGCATGGTCTACATCACCGCTAATGAGGGGAACTACTATGCTAAATATAGCATTACGCCCTCAGGCTTTGTCTCGGAAGAAAAGATCCTCTTAGGGCCAGACATACAACCCGCCATTGACAGACCCTCTTCTTCATTCAAACCCTATGAGTGTGAGTTGAATTCAGATGGCAGTTTACTCTTCGTAACCCTCAATGAAACTGATGAGGTAAGAGTTTATCAAACTTCTAATGATTCTCTCGTAGCTCAGATACCTACCGGAGAATTTCCACGGCTACTAGTAGTGGATGAGAATAGCAACAAGCTCTTTGTGGCTTGTGCCAATGAAGAGAATTTCTCCGAGCAAGGTTCCATCAGAGGTTCCATTGCAGTTATAGACATCAATACCCTCACACTGGAAAAGCAAATTTTCAGAGTAGGCCAGCGTCCTCACGGCCTAGCCATTGATAGTGAAAGAAATGTATTGGTGGTTTCTTCCGAGAATAATGGAGGCCAGGATCCTCCTCACCACGTACTGGAAGGCACCTCAGGCCCTCCCGGCAAATACAATTTCGTAGATCTCACCACCCTGGAAGTCATCCCTGATGCAGAAACCGAAGTAGCTGTCTTCCCTAACGCGGTGGTGGTGAGTGAGTAATAAGAGAAAGCAGGCAGGTCATTGATTGATTCATGCTAATTATAGCGAATGTGCTTAGATCCATACTTTTTATTTCATACATTTAATATGTCTGCTGTATTTTTCTAATACAATCATGAACAGGCATGCTATTAAGGCTTAGATTTTTCTCTCTCTTTGCTCTTATTTTCCTCTCGTCCATTTCTGTTTATTCTCAGTGGAACTTGGTTAATACACCTGCCTCTAAAAGGGTTTTAGATTTAAGTTTTGCTACGGAAACACTTGCCTTCGCTTGCGGGGATGATATAGTAATGAGATCTGAGGATTCAGGGTTGACCTGGGATTCAGTTGATATAGGTTTACCTCCTCCTTCCCCCACGTTCTCTGTAAGGTACATTTTTAGTGCTTTGGCTACTCACGAATCAGGTCAGCTAACAGTCTTAGTGTCTGATTCGGAAAGCGGAACCGAGTTCATTGCTAATTCTATCGACTTCGGTCAGAATTGGACATTTGATACGACTAGCATTAGTAGGTTAACAGATGTCTATATAGTAGATGAAACCCTTTCCCTAGCAACTGGGAGGAACAATTGGCTTGTTTCTTCAGATCAGGGTGTCAGTTGGGAAAAAAATGGACCTAATGTATTTGGAGATTTCCGAAAAATAGATTTTTTGGATACTAATTCTGGATTAATCCTTAGTTCACAAAAATTATATCTCACAAATGATAAGGGTCAATCTTGGTCTCCTGTTGAACTTCCAGCTTCTGCTAATTATGCCCAGTATATAAATGATTCAACTCTTATAATAAAGGTTAACCTTCAGGATGTTTACATCAGCAGAGATACTGGGGCTACCTGGGAGGTATGGGGAGCGAATATCCCGTCCATCAAGAATATGAGATATGTTTCTTTCACTCATGTAGACTCGGCTTATTTTCTTAGTAATGGAGGTGGAATTCAAACCTTTGATGGAGGCCAATATCTTTCCAGAATGGTTTTTAATGGAGTTACTTACTCATTTTTTTATAACCTAATAGTAGACCAGTATAGTCGAGGGTTCATTCTAACGGGAAATGGTCAAATTTGGAGAAATGATGACTTAGATGCAGTTGTGGATCCTATTGCAACCTTCTCAGTAAACTCTCCCTTTCCTGCTTCCTGTCCTGGAGAAGTACTTACTCCCAATAATAATTCAGATCCTGCTTATCAATTTTTCTGGACACTTAATAATGACACTATAAGTACTGAATATCAACCAGATATTGTTGTTCCAGAGGGTCTGGAAAGAAACTTTTACATAGGATTGCATGCTTTATATCAAGGGGGAAGTGTATCCTCATCAAGATATATAGCGCTTGAGCCTAAAGCTGCCCTTAATCCAATTAATGATGAAGATGTATTCGTAGGAGATACCATTTGTATTGGTAGAAATTATGAGTTGTCCTTGCGGCAGCCAGATGATAGAAGTTTTACTACCTATCAGTTATTTCAAGAGGGAGAGCAGATTGACTATAAAGAAGGTGATTTTGCGACCCTCAAATCAGGTCCTTTAACTGAACAAACTCAACTTGAACTACTTGTGAAAGATTCAAGTAGATGTGAGGTAGATAGCATTAGAAAGCAAATTTCTGTAAACGTATTTGCCTTTAATGAGATGGACCTTAGGCTTACGGATAGCAGTTTATGCCATGGTACTCCCTTTTCTGTAAGAGTAGAAAACCATCAAGCTGGAGTTAGTTATTTTGGAAGTCATAATAAAAAAGGGACTAATGGCGCTAAAGGCAATATAGATTTCGGAGTATTTGAATTTGGGCAAACAGGAATCCCATTCTACCATATTGGAGGATACCAACATGTTAGTGATAGCTGGTTGAACATTAACAGGAGGAAAAGCCTCAACCGTTCAATGCCTAATTCCCAGGTTTGCAGAAGGGAAAATCTGGATTCTCTAATCATGAACATAAAAATCTCTTATTCAGATTTTCAGATTGACCATTCTACCATCTTTAAGGATGAACCTCTTAGACTGAGAAACTTTGCAAGAGGAGAGACTACTTGGGAGTATGCTCCTCTTCCTGACTCCATCCAAAGCAAAGGAAAAGATTATTTAATACAGTATTCTCAAAAAGGTAAGGTTACGATCCAACAGGAGACCCAGAAACTAGGACTCTGTAAAGATTCTGTTTCAAGAGATTTTTATGTCGTGGATGAAGCTAATACATCCTTAAATTCTACCTCCCGAGTAGATACATTCTCCTTAGGGTCTGACTATAGTAATTACTTCATGACGGATATGGAGGTTGATACCTTGGGGAATAAGTATGTCACAGGCTATGCAACCTATTTCAA
>JBCDBC010000511.1:0-4729 GCA_039184535.1 Bacteroidota bacterium
AAAGAAGAGATCCCCTAAAAATATACAAAAATCGTAATTACATAATGCCATCCAGGGCAGCTAGTGCCTTGTCATACTCAGGCTCCTGAGCTATTTCAGGCACAAGCTCTGAGTATACGATCTTATCTTCAGCATCTACTACGAATACGGCTCTGGCTGAAAGTCCTTTAAGTGGACCGTTCAGAATTTCTGTATTGTACTCGTTGATAAAGTCGCTGTATCTGTAATCAGACCCTATGATCACATTTGATACTCCTTCCGCTTCACAAAAGCGGTTCATAGCAAATGGAAGATCTTTAGAAATGACAATTCCTACTACGCCTTCTCTTTTACTGAGCTCCTGGTTAAATCTCTTGGTTTCCATCTGGCAAACTCCAGTGTCAAGAGAAGGAACTGCTATGAGAACTTTTATTTTTCCGGCATAGTCATCATACAGACTACTTTCAGATAAGTCGCTTTTAACGAACGTAAAGTCTACTGCATTTTCTCCCTCTACCGGTATATCTCCTTTGATGGAAAATTTCTTTCCCTTTAGTGTTACAGAGGACATCGTTTTTTTATTGGTTAATTAATTTGATTCGAAGGATAAAGCTACCATAAAGAGCTTGAAAAATCCAATAAGGTTTTTGAATACGTTTTCATTTTCTGCTGTAAGAATTTTTACCTTTTCTCTACCAATAAGACATATTTTCGGAAATAGCGAATGTGAAGAGCCTGGAATCTCAATATTTGGCACTCATAGATCAGCATCAGGGGCTGATCCATAAGGTCTGTCACCTCTATTGTCAGGAGGCAGAGTTGAGGGAGGACTTATTCCAGGAAATTCTCCTGCAGCTTTGGAAAGCCTATCCTTCCTTTAGGGGCGATTCCAGTTTTAGCACCTGGATGTACCGTATAGCGCTAAATACGGCCATAGCACTTTACCGCAAACAAAAGAAAAGTCCCCTGATCTCGGATTTAGACTCGGTAGTGGAGAATCTGCAGGGAAAAGAGGTACCTTATGAAGAAAAGGAGAATCAGCATTTCCTGTATCAGGCTATTTACACCCTGAATGATGTAGAGAAAGCCATCATTTTACTCTATCTGGAATCCTATAAATATGAGGAGATAGCAGAGATAATGGGCATAAGCGTCAATCTGGTGGGAGTGAAGATTAACAGAATCAAGCAAAGACTAAAGAATAAACTAAGCCATTTGGTATGAATGAATTGGAGTTTGATTTGGATCAGTTGAAGACCTACTGGGCAGAGACTGAGCAGAAGTATGAGAAGAAACCTGTCCAGCAACTTCAGCAGTTGTTGAAAGGGAAGGAACAGTCTTTAGTGAAAACCATTTCCCAAAGAATTATCCTGGAAATTATCCTGATGGCAGTTTTGGCAGTTGGCTTACTCATAGGGACCTATCTTGTAGGATCTCCCTACCAGCACCTGGAAAGAATAGGGATATTGACCTGGGGCATTTTCACCATTGCCCTCTACGGAAGGGTATTGTGGTTTGTGAAACAGCCGGTGGATGAGAACTTGTCTGTAAAGTCTCAGCTGGTTTTTGTGATAGAGAGAATTCGAGAATTTCTTTCTGTCCATGGCCTCATGTCTACCTGGGTTCTGCCTATATGGATCAGCTGCGGAATGTTGTACGGTTTGTTCATCGGACTTATCAGGATGCATGCTGGCTTCCCTGATATTCCTCCTGTGGGGTGGGGGATCATCTTAGTAGTACTGCTATCCTATGTATGGATCTCCAGACTGATCAGCCAAAAGTATATTCATAAGCTGTACAGAATACCACTTGAGGACCTGGAAGCCAATTTGAAGGAGCTGGAGGACTAATCCAGTGGTCGCTTTTTGTACATCTCCTCAGCCAGTTGTTGATCAGTCTGGTTGTCTGATTCTCTAAGTTGCTTGACTACCTCTTTGTAGCTGGCATCATTTCTATTCTGAGAAAGCTTCTGAGAAGCCTGTATATCTGTAATGTGGATCTCAAAGCCTACTACGCCTCGCATCTGCTTTTTGACAGACTTTTCTCCTATATATGCCATGTCTATGGAATGCTCAAAGCCCGCTTCATACGTATCCACCAACTTCCCTAAAGATTGGTAAAGTTCTTCTCCCTCAATAATGTGGATGGTTCCATAGACATGTGCTGCTACATAATTCCAGGTAGGGACATTCCTATGGTCATACCAGCTGGGGGAGATATAGGCATGAGGGCCCTGAAAGATGGCCATGACTTCTTCCCCTGAAGAAAACCCCTTCCACTGTTTGTTAGCTTTAGAGATATGGCCACTTAGTTTTTCTCCCTTTTTATCCATCAAAATAGGAATGTGGGTAGCCCATAGTTTTCCTTCTGCCTGGTTAACCAGAATTCCGAAGCTGTTAGCGCGAATGAACTCCAGTACTTCTGCCTTGTCTTCTGCTCTAAATTTTCCGGGAGTATACATGTGCAATTTTTTAAGGGGTTCTTCGATCTTCCTATGTAGAAATGTCGTGAAAATAGGAATTGGAGAAAACAAATTTACCCACTCAGGCTTATAGCGGTACTTACTCTCCATTTTTTTGATGTAATATTGGGCTCAGAAGATAAATTTTATGGCTAAAGGCAGAAGGGGCGGATCCCCAGTGAGTGAAGAAGATAAAAAAAAGGTAACAAGAGAAAGTCTCAAACAAACCCTTGAGATCTTCGCGTTTATTAAACCCTACCTTAGCTCCTTTATTTTTGGACTGGTATTCCTGGTACTCTCCACTGGGACTACATTCGTATTTATCACCTTTCTGAAAGACCTGATAGATCCTGCAGTAGACCAAATTGAGGGTTGGGAAGAGCAGTTGAAAAGTATAGCCGTTTATCTTTCCATCATATTAGTAGCTCAGGCTTTCTTTTCTTTTATGAGAATCTACCTGTTTGCGCAGGTGAGTGAGAGAGCTTTGGCAGATATACGTCTGGCCATCTACAGAAAACTGATCAGTCTGAGGCTTCCGTTTTTTGAAGAAAGAAGGGTAGGGGAGTTGACTAGTAGAATTACCTCAGATGTAAGTCAGCTACAGTCAGCCATGTCTGTAACCCTGGCTGAGTTTCTCCGACAGATATTTACCTTCATTATAGGCGTGGTTTTACTGTTTGGTGTGTCAGTCAGGTTGACATTGGTCATGATGGCTACCTTCCCGGTAACCATAATCATAGCCATTTTCATAGGGCGCTATATTAGAAAGGTCTCCAAGAAATCTCAGGACTCCCTGGCTGATGCTAACGTGGTAGCAGAAGAAACCCTTCAATCTGTACAGATCGTAAAAGCATTCGCTAACGAGCTGCTGGAAGTATTTCGCTACTCCAGGAAATTGGATGAGGTAGTCATGTATGCTTTAAAAGCTGCCAATGCGAGAGGAATATTTGTGGTATTTCTGATCACGGCTGTTTTTGGCGGGATTACACTTGTGATCTGGTATGGGGCCAGCTTGATAGGTGCTGGAGAAATTAAGATAGGAGACCTGATCTATTTCGTGATGATTACCCTCTTCATAGGCGGATCTATCGCTGGACTAGGAGACTTGTATGGACAGCTTCAGAAAACCATAGGAGCTTCTGAAAGGATTAGAGACATTCTACGGGAGAAAGAAGAAATCATTCTCCCAGAAACAAGACCTCAAACCGTCAAGAGGTTAGAAGGAGATATACAATTTCACCAAGTAGCGTTCAGTTACCCGACCAGACCTGAGCTTACCGTCTTAAAAGATGTCAACCTTCAAATAGATTCTGGAGAGAAGATAGCCTTGGTAGGCCATAGTGGAGCCGGTAAGTCCACGATTTCCCGTATCCTTCTGGGTTTTTATCCTATCATCAGTGGAGAAATTATACTGGATGGCCAACCAATGGAAGACATAGAACTGGAAATCCTTAGAAGAAATGTGGGCATAGTCCCTCAGGAAGTAGTGCTCTTCGGGGGGTCCATTCGTGAGAATATAGCATATGGAAATCCTGATGCTGATGAAGAGGCCATTATTTCTGCTGCTGAGATGGCTAATGCCTGGGAATTTATCCAGCAGTTTCCTGATAAACTGGATACCATAGTAGGAGAAAGAGGGATTAAGCTATCAGGTGGCCAACGTCAACGAGTAGCCATTGCCAGGGCTATTCTTAAGGATCCTTCCATACTCATCCTTGATGAAGCTACCAGCTCCCTGGATGCGGAGTCAGAACATTTGGTGCAACAAGCGTTGTACAAGTTGATGGAAGGCAGAACCACCATCATTATCGCGCATAGGCTTTCTACCATCAGAAGGGTGGATCGAATCTATGTATTGGATCAAGGGCAAATCATAGAGTCAGGCTCTCATCAGGAGCTAGCTTTGAAAGAAGGAGGGGCCTACAAGAAGCTACTCAATCTTCAATTAGAATCTACCTAAAAATACGCCAGAGATAAATCCCTGGCGCATGTTACACCAGGCCTCTACCCTTACCCGGTGCGATTCTTAGAGGCCTATTCTTTCAGTAATGGATATGAAAGACAGGGCCGTTTTTTTCGGCGTAGTTGTACTACTTACATATGTTGAAAACAGTCTCTCAAGACTATGGTGAAAGGAATCCTAAGTTGAATTTACGTGGCAAGTGGAGTAGATAGAGTAAAAACAACTTAGAGCATCTCTAACTACTTCTATTTACAGATAAAGGACTGGTTTGCATTTAACATGACTCCTAGGTCATTGATTCAAATGTCTATCAAAGTAGGAGGAAT
>JBCDBC010000512.1:0-4727 GCA_039184535.1 Bacteroidota bacterium
CTTTATGTCCAATAATCGAATGATAAGACATACCCGATTTTGTCGTACTACTTATCGCATATTGCATATCGGAACTAGGAGTGCCAGCGGCACGACATGTTGGTAGCCCAGCACTAACGTACTGGGATCACTATTTTTTGATATAGGTCGATTGTATCGACCGTAAATCTACTTTTTCCTTATTTTCTTCAGCTTCTCTTTTGTAAATCCCTGCTTAGGATTGATAGCCAGAGCTTTCTCATACCATTCTATGGCTTTTTCTTCATTCTCCATGGCCATATAGGCATCTCCTACACTATCTGGCCAACCTGAATCTTCAGGGTATACTTCCACCTGAAAGAGAAATACTTCCAAGGCTTGCTCATGAAAGCCTTTATTCAGGAGGCCATATCCTACTTCATCCAGGCCATTATATTCAAAATCATACGCATCAGCCAGATTATTCTTCGCATGAAGATAGTAGGATTTCATACTATCTATCCCTTCAGTCAGTATAATGTTCTTAAGCTCGAAGGCTATTCCCTTTGTCCATTTAGCAGGCTTATGGAGAATAAAAACATCTATGAGATAAAGCGCTGTCTGGAAAGTGTTGAAGTTGTCGTTATTCCCCATGACAGCTACTGCTGACTTTTCTTCAGGGAGAACAATAAAGAATGTACTGTAGCCATCATCCCCACCTGCATGGTAATAGTAAGGCCTACCATCAAAATTTCCTGTAAACCAACTCAAAGCAATAGACCGTATGTCATTCAACTTTCTGGTAGGAGTAGTTAATGCCTGATAAGAAGCTGGGCTAAAAATTCTATTCCCATTGAGTTCTCCTCCATTGAAATAGCATCTCGCCCACTGGAACATATCTTCTACATTGGAGTGCAAAGTAGAACTAGGTGCATGTATGCGATTATAGGGATAAAATTCTACTATCTCCATTTGTAGACTGTCTCCCATCCAGTGAGGAGCAGTAGCTATGGCCTCCGGTACCTCCGGCTTATAAAAGGTGGAGTTCTTCATCCCAAGAGGCTGAAAGATATTAAGCTTCATGTAATCCTCAAAGGTCATACCTGAGGCTTCAGCTATGACTGCTGCCAGTATGTCAAAGGCCGCATTGCTGTAGCTAAAAGACTTTCCAGGTTTGAAATCGAGGGGCGAATCTGTGAAGCTTTTGGCATATCGTTCTGCGGCCCCATCATCCGTTTGGGGTTTGTCCCACTCATAGTCCTCTACATCCGGGATACCGGAGGTATGATTCAACATCTGTCCTATGGTGATCTTTTGGTAGCGCTTATCCTTCATCTTGAAATAAGGAAGGTGATCTACCAGCTTATCCTCCAAGTTCACTTTTCCTTTCTCCACTAACTGCATGATAGCCGTAGCCACAAAAGGCTTAGAGACGGAGGCCATGTGAAAAAGAGATTGAGTAGTTAAGGGTTCCTGGGTCTCCAAACTTTGGACCCCAAAGCCATTGGCGTAAAACATCTTGTCGTCTTTCAGAATACCGACAGCTAAACCAGGAAGTTCGAAAGATTCCTGGATAACCGTCATGAGAGAATCAAGCTGTTTATCAGAATAAGTAGGCATTTCCTCCTGTGCCCATGAAAGGGATGTTACACTCAGGAGGAGTGTAAGTAAGTAGGTTCGTTTCATGTAGTTTCCTTTACCAGAAGGATATCAGAAAACCTCCTCAGTTGCATGAATCTGTGAAAAAGAATCTGCCTTACAAACTTCTTTGCCCGTAGGCCTCTATCATACGGTAAGGATAGAGCTCTGGAAGTGCGCTAAGTTCATCTAAGGCTACTGTATCCTCTTGAGATAATTTCAGCTCTTTAGCCCCCAGATTATCCACTAGCTGCTCCATGGTTCTCACCCCCATGATGACAGAAGAAACCATAAACTTGGTCAGTATCCAGGCAAGAGAAATTTGAGAAGGAGTAGCTTCATATTTCTCCGCTAACTCATTTACTTTTTCCATGATCTGCCAATTCTTCTCTGTGTTTCTTCTCTCCCAGGTTTCCGACATTTTGCCGGAGGCAGAGGCAATTCTCCCTTCTGTAGGCTTTTCCTGTTTGTATTTTCCTGTCAGGAATCCGCCTCCCAGAGGTCCCCAAGGGACAAGGCCTAGTCCTTCTGACTCAAATAGATCTACAAACTCATATTCCAGGTCCCGCTTAATGAGGCTGTACTGGTACTGAGCTGCGATAAAGGCATTCGCATTGAGTTGCTGGGTCATAGCCTGCGCCTTCATGAGTTGCCATGCTTTGAAGTTGGAGATACCGAGGTACCTAACCTTCCCTGCTTTCACTACATCATCTAGTGCCCGGATGGTTTCTTCAAAGGGTGTAAAGGGATCTATGCAGTGTACATATAGCAGGTCAATGTAATCCGTTTGTAGTCTCCTAAGGCTGGCATCTACTCCTTGTATGATGTTCCAGCGGGAGAGGCCTTCAGCATTGATGTTGTTTCTGTATTTGAATCTGAGCTTGGTGGCGAGAATCACTTCATCTCTACGTCCTTTTAAAGATTCTCCTACAATCTCTTCAGATCTTCCGCCCGCATAGGCATCAGCCGTATCTATGTGGTTTCCTCCTTGGCCCAAGTAATGATCTATCAATTTCAGGGCTTCTGCTTTGGACGTAGATCTGCCGGATTCCTCTCCAAAAATCATGGTACCTAAGGCCAGTTCAGAAGTGATCAGGCCACTTCTTCCAATTTGTCTGTATTTCATTTGTGATGTTGGTTAGTAAATGGTTTGCATTCTCGCGATCTTCCACTTTTCTCCCTCCTTTACCATAAAGCGGGTTTCTCTCACTGGACCGGCTTCCCCTTCCTTGGTATAAAAGACCCAGGCAGTTTCTGCAAAAAAATGGATATCATACTTTCGATCTGAGAACGGTACAGGAATAGGATTAGGAAATTCTGCTATGTGATCTACGGTAAACTGATTGATTTCGTTCCAGGTGGTGAACTCTTCGAAATCTCTTTCACCTGTATACATTTTGGAGATAAAGGATTCATGGGACCATTGGTCCTGCCAACTAGCCAAGTTTCGTTCGCAAAAGTATTTCGTTTCCAATTGGAGGGTTTCTATGATTTTCTCTTTAGTCTGTTTCGTAGACTCTGCCGCTGGCTGACAATCAGTGAGACAAATGGATAATAACAGAAGGTAAAGTAATCTCATGTTTTTACTCAAAGGTAGCTTATACGCCACATGAAGGATAGTAAAAAGGCGACTCAGTGAAAAAAGATTGACAAAAAGTCATTTTTTCACTCCTCCAGATTATGAGGATGAAATGCACAGTCATCACCCTGGATCTGCATCTAATGATATTTTCTCGACTTTTAATGACCATATAGTCCGAAAGCCGGACTATAATGACTCTCTTCAGTTGGTTACATATTTCATCCATGGGAAATAGACTAAAGACTATTACCATTTTTCGGATTTAATACCACATATGAAGAACATTAGCCTCTTACTTGCCTTTACCCTACTCATTTCGAATACTTTTAGCCAAATCACCTTTGAAAAGGGATTTTTCATTGATAACAAGGGAAAACGAACAGAGTGCCAAATTAAAAACAGAGACTGGGAAAATAATCCCAAAAAGTTCTTTTATAGAACTGCCGGTTCTGACGAGAAGAAAGTAGCACAGATAGATTCTGTACAAGCCTTCGGAATCTATGAATACTCATACTTTGAAAGATATACCATCCCGGTAGATACATCCAGTGAAAGGCTGGACTATATGAGCTTCGACAAAGAACCAGAGTTTGAAAATAGAACCACTTTTCTGAAGGCTCTGGTCACGGGTAAAGCCAGTTTGTACAAGTACAAACACAAAAGTACCCTAAGGTTTTACTACAGCATAGAAGGCGCTACTCCTGAGCCCCTGATCTACAAACCTTATAAAACCAGTCAGAGCAGATTCAAATGGAATACTGACTACAAACAGCAGCTATTCTCCATGCTCAAATGTGAAGATATCGGTATGAAGGAGTTGTAGACAGTGGATTATCGTGAAGGAGAGCTAGTAGAGATTTTTATGGAGTATAATAGCTGTAGCTTATCAGAAGCAACTAACTATGTCCAGAAAGAAAACAGAGATGTCTTTGATTTGAACATCCGGCTTGGGATAAACGCTACTGACATCAGCATAAATAGCACAGCTCCTGGTTTCTCCAATCAGAACAACTTCGGGAACCAGGTAAACTTTAGGGGAGGTGTAGAACTGGAACTCTATCTGCCCTTCAATAAGAATAGGTGGGCCTTCCTCTTTGAAGCTGATTACTTCACCTACCAGGCTGAAGTTCCCCTGCAAGCTACTACAGCCCAGAATCTTGGCAGGCTAGACTTAAAGTACATTGAGGTGCTCATAGGCGTTAGGTATTACTATGCCTTAAATGAGAATCAGAAGCTGTTTGCCAACCTTTCCTACGCTCTTTACTTCGATCGGAATTCCAGCTTAGTCTTTGGTACCCAACGTATAGGGATTAAAAATGCAGATAGCTGGCTATTCGGGCTTGGGTATAAACACAATAATAAGTACCAGGTGGAAGTACGATACAGTAATGTATCCCCCTTCTTCTACCTCAATGAGGTATTTTTCCAAACTGACTATTCCCAGCTTACCTTTACGCTGGGCTATAACCTTTTCTAGGGGAATTGGAAATTGTACAAATCATGAGCCCTGGACGGAAATACTGGGCTCATAGGTTTTTCCAAATTGTGA